>JBPCSZ010000105.1:0-6847 GCA_051006655.1 Chitinophagaceae bacterium | reverse complement strand
AACGAATCCGCATTGGGGCAGTTTGCATCCGTTTGCTCCGCGCCACCAATGGAAAGGGTATCAGCAATTGTTGGCTGAATTGGAAAGCGACTTGAGCGAAATTACCGGCTTCGATGCCTGCAGTTTGCAACCGAATTCGGGCGCGCAAGGCGAGTACACAGGCTTGTTGGTGATTAAAGCCTACCATGAGAGTCGCGGCGACCACCACCGTAATGTGATGATTATTCCGATTTCGGCGCATGGAACCAATCCGGCTTCGGCTGCCATGTGTGGCTTCAAGATTGTGATTGTAGCCTGCGATGAGAAAGGGAATATCGATATGAACGATATGAAGCAGAAGGTGGAAGAACACTCGGCGAACTTGGCCGGTTTGATGGTGACGTACCCATCGACCCACGGGGTGTTTGAAGAAACCATTAAAGATATTTGTGCGTTGATTCATGAACACGGCGGACAAGTGTATATGGATGGGGCGAATATGAATGCGCAAGTGGGCTTAACGAGTCCGGGACATATTGGTGCCGATGTGTGTCACTTGAACCTCCACAAAACCTTTGCAATTCCGCATGGTGGTGGTGGCCCCGGCATGGGACCTATTTGTGTGAAATCGCAATTGGCGCCGTTCTTACCGTCGCACACGGTGCATGCCACGGGTGGTAATTCGCCCATTACTGCGGTGAGTGCCGCGCCGTATGGCAGTGCCAGCATCTTGTTGATTTCGTATGCGTATATTAAAATGTTGGGCGCTGAAGGCATGAAGAAAGCCACGGAGTACGCTATTTTGAACGCGAATTATATGAAGGCGCGTTTGGAAAAAGCGTATTCCATTTTGTACACCGGTGTTCACGGTACGTGTGCCCACGAGTTTATTGTGGATTTACGTCCGTTCAAAGCCGCGGGTATTGAAGCGGAAGATGTAGCCAAGCGTTTGATGGACTATGGTTTCCACGCGCCTACGATGTCGTTCCCGGTGGCGGGCACCTTGATGATTGAGCCAACGGAGAGTGAAGACAAAGGCGAGTTGGATCGGTTCTGCGATGCGATGTTGCAGATTCGGGAAGAGATACAAGCGGTGATTTTAGGCGATGTGGACACGAAGAACAATGTGTTGAAGCATGCGCCGCATACGCAGTTCTTGGTGATGTCGGATGGCTGGGATCGTCCGTACACGCGCGAGCAAGCGGCGTTTCCGTTGCCTTGGGTGAAGACGAACAAGTTCTGGCCAACGGTTTCGCGGGTGAATAACACCGTGGGGGATCGGAATTTGATTTGTACGTGCGAACCGACATCGAGCTACGCCTAGATTTTAATTTTTTAATTGTGAAAAGCACCGACGCGAGTTGGTGCTTTTTTTTGGTGGGTGTGTGTTGCGAAACGCAACAGCATAATGCTGCTTCGCCAATATGCTTCGCAGAACTATGGTGCTGGGTTGTTGGGTTGTTGCGGGACGCAACAGCATAATGCTGCGAAGCGAAGACGCTTCGCAGAACCTCTAACGAATTTGCATTTCTGTTCTACGAAGCGTATTCGCTTCGTAGTGTTATGTTTTTGCTTGTAGCTAAACGGGGCAAACTAATCTATAAAATCAACAGAAATTATACTTTCCAAATTAGCATAATTTGTTGCACTACTATAAATATACTCAGTTTCATTCCTTACAACTCCAGATCTAACAGGATTTAAATGTATGTATTGTAACTTTTGATAAAAGAAATCTTGTGTAAAAATCGCTTCCGGATGATTGTCATTGGTCCACACTTTAAAGTGCTTGTTTGCATTTGTTCCACGAGCATAATATTTAAACATATACAACAACCAATCACGCCTGCTTTCCGTTTCTTCTTTGATCGTCTTTATAAATGCCTTACTTGTATATGTTTTAAAATCACGTATTATGTCACTCAAGTTATTGTTCTTAGCAGTCCAAATAACATGAATGTGATTTGACATAATCACAAAAGCATGAATCTGTAAATTTTTATTTTTTCGACAATACAAAAAGCTCTCTAAAACTATATCTCTATAGATTTTTCTGCTGAATAAATCTGTCCATCCTTCAATAGTGAACGTTAAAAAATAAGTTGAGGTCTGATTTCGGATTTTAAACCCATCAGCGAATTCGTAAGTCATTGTTATAAATTTTACGCTAAATTAATAAAAATTTATTTCGTTGCGGAACGCAACAGAATAATACTACGAAGCGAAGACGCTTCGTAGAACAGGACAGGTTAATGAAATAATATTTCGTTGCGGAACGCAACAGCATAATACTACGAAGCGAAGACGCTTCGCAGAACAGGAGCAGAAAGAGAATGAATTAAACTAAAAGCACCGACCTAGGGGCCGGTGCGTTTAGCTATTATGAAAAATCACTACAGAGTAGTCGAGTTTGGGCCGGAAATTAATCCGGGTTTTTGCCGTGTAAGAATGAGTTCAAACTATTCAATACCGACTTTTGTCCTTGGCGTGCCACTTGTACCGGCGAGAAGGTATCTTCACTCGAAGCGGGGGTTTCATCTAAGGGTTTGTTGCGACGTAAATACGCCGGGGTATCATCTTCGTTGTTATTGATATCGCCGTTCTTTACATCGTAACTCATACTGCGTAAACGAGAAGCACGCTCTTCGAATTTGCGTTTTTGAATTTCGAAATTCACTTGAATGGCAATTTCTTCATCGGTCAAATAGATATTTCCTTTACGACGATTGATGGTGATACCATCTATCGTAACGAAATCATCTTTCAATTGCACTTCTTCTTCCACCATACCCCAAATATTCATCGTGGTGCTCGTTTCAGGAACTTCATTGGTTTCGATGGTTTCGTGGATACTCATTTCAACTTCTTGCGTATCGTCATCTTCGCTTACGCTTAATTCAAAATAAACGGGTGCATCGTTATGCTCTTCGGTGGCCGGTGTTTGCGCCATCGGGGCATCGAAGGTTAAGAAAGATTCCAATTCGGCTTGCGGTGCTTCGGTGGTTTCATGCATCACAAGACGTTCAGCGATGGGTGTGATGCTTTCTTCCGCTTCAACAACAGGTGTTGTAGTTTCAAGCACTTCGTTTAATTCCCAAGAAAATACGGGCTCTTGTGGCTCACTGATGATTGGGGCTACCGGTGTGGGTTCGGGTTGAACAGCCGTTTCGAAATGAAACGATACTTCGGGTTCTTGTTGCGCCACCGGTGTTGGTGCAACGGTTGGCGTTTCTAAATCCCAAGGACGTTCAATAGCCGTTGGGATTTCGGCTGCTACGGGTTTGGGTTTAGTGGCGAAGGCCATTCCGAGTCCCATACCCAAGGCCATTTGCGATGGAATACCAATGGGTTCAACTTCTACCATACGGGGCGCCATTGGGTCGATGGCTTCTGCTTGTACAGGGGCTTCGAAACTGTTGTTCACTGCAGGTGCTTCGGGTTCGTTGGCCGCTACTGTTGGATTACCACCCAACACATAAATTTCTTTATCGTGTTCTTGTTTAGGCTTGCGTTGTTCTTTGTTGTAAGCTTCGTTCAATGAATTGAAGGTAAAACCTGTAGCAATAATCGTCACGCTAATTTTATCGCCGAGGTTATCGTCGAAACCGGTACCGAAAATCACATCGCATTCGTCGCCGGCTTGTTCTTGAATATAGGCTTGAATCATTTCCACTTCATCGAGGGTATGTTCGTGTACACCATGAGCCGAATTGATATTCAATAAAACCCATTTGGCACCGCGTATATCGCTGTCGTTGAGCAAGGGCGATTTGATGGCATTTTCTACGGCCAAGTAAGCGCGGTTTTCGCCCGAGGCGGTGGCACTACCTAAAATGGCTACACCACCATCGCGCATCACCGTGGTCACGTCGGCAAAATCCACCACGATATGTCCTTGCGAATTAATCACATCGGTGATGCATTTCGCGGCAGTGGCTAAAATATCGTCGGCACGCGAGAAGGCTTGTGAGGCGGGAATATTACCGAACGATTGACGGAGTTTATCGTTGGAAATCACCAAGATGGTATCCACGCATTTTTTCAATTCGGCAATGCCTTCTTCGGCTTGTTTCATTCGGCGACGACCTTCGTAGGAGAATGGTGTAGTAACAATTCCCACGGTGAGGATGCCCAAATCTTTGGCGGCCTTGGCTACAATGGGCGCGGCCCCTGTACCGGTTCCACCCCCCATACCGGCGGTTACAAAAACCATTTTAGTATTATCGCGTAAGAGGCGATCGATTTCGCCTATACTTTCTTCGCAAGCATTACGGCCAATTTCGGGATTGGCACCAGCTCCGAGTCCCATGGTTAAGGCCGGACCTAATTGAATTTTAGTGGGCACTTCGCTATTCCGCAAGGCCTTTTGATCGGTATTGCATACAATAAAATCGACGCCCTCAATACCGAGGCTATGCATGTAGTTCACGGCATTACCGCCGCCGCCGCCCACACCAATTATTTTGATGATGGAGGCATTGTTTTGTGGAAGCTCAAATTGAATCATGGTTTGTGTTGAATTTTATTTAGAAGAGGGGGTTAGTTTTAGTCTTTAAATGGTTTGTCGTCGAGTCCATCGAAAAGGGAAAGCACCAATGGTTTTACGGTAGCAAATACATTGCGAATGGTTAAACGACGCTTTTGTACTTTTTCGGTTTCGCTCAAGCCTTGTTCCGTTTTACCGGTGGGTTGATTGAATAAATCGCCATCGTTGGCTTGTCCTTGTGGTGTTGCTTCCGGTGTATACTCAGGTTGTTCATACACGGGTGTTTCTTCGCCTGAAGCGGCGGGCATCATGGTACTATCACCAAATTGCGCTTGCAATTCTTCTTCGATGCTTAAAGGTTTCACGGCAGGTACTTTTTCACCTTCTTGTTCGGTGATGTTGACCGGCTTATCGTCGTTGAACGAAACGAAGGGTTGACGGCTATTTTCGAAATCGTCGTAACCACGTAAAATCAATCCAATGGCAGTGGCATACATCGGCTTGGCCAATTCTTTAATATACCCGCCGGCCAAATGTTCGTTGGGGTAACCCACGCGAGCGTGCATACCGGTTCTGAATTCGGTTAACTGAGGCAAGTAACTCAACTGGCTACCACCACCCGTGAGGATGATACCGCTATTGAGTTTACCCATGAGTTGTTGTTCTTTCAAATGGTATTGTACATAATCGAGAATGTCTACCATGCGGGCTTCGATAATCTTAGCCAAATTGCGGGCCGAAATTTCTTTGGGTTGTTGTCCTTTTAAACCGGGAATGGTAATGAAAGCATTGGGTTTAGCATGATCTTCGAGAGCCACACCAAATTGCACTTTCATTTGTTCGGCTTGTGAACGTAATACGCCTAAGCCTTGACGGATATCGTTGGTGATATTCACCCCGGCCATAGGAATAACAGCCGTGTGTTTCAGAATACCATCGTGGAACACGGCGAGGTCGGTTGTACCACCCCCAATATCAACAATGGCTACACCGGCTTCTAAATCGTCGGCGTTCATTACGGCGGCAGCAGAAGCCAAGGGCTGAAGGACTAAATCTTTGGTTTTCAATCCGGCATGGGTTACACTGCGATGGATATTGCGAATAGCCCCACGGTCGCCGGAAATAATGTGAAAGTTACCACTCACTTTTACACCCGACATACCAATGACTTGTTGGCGTGTGAGGGAATGAACAGAACCTACTGTAAAATCTTGCGGAATAATATCGATGATATCGTCGCCGATGGGCATACAGGTTTTGTATTGATCGCGAATCAAGGCTTCAATATCTTCTTTACGAATTACCTCTTCGGCATTCGATACGACGCGCTCACCCCGATTTTGAATACTCTTAATATGACGGCCGGCAATACCGACGTACACTTCTTTAATTTGAAGATGTGGGTTAAAGGCCAAGCATTGATTCAAGGCCACTTGGATGGAGCGAATGCATTCTTCTACATTCATTACTTCGCCATGATTCACACCGCTACTATCGGCGCGCCCAAAGGCCAGAATTTCCAATTTACCGTATTGATTTTTTCGGCCGGCGATAGCGGCAATTTTTGTAGTTCCAATGTCGAGGCCAACAATGATAGGATTTTCGTTATTCATAATATGGAATTAATTTAATTTTTTCAAAGGGGTTTTAGTTTGGTTAGAATCGGCCAAGAGCTTATTGGCTTTCGGATCGTAAGGGTCAATGCTCAGCACTTTGCCATGCGTGTTACGCCCAACTATTTGTCCGGCAAAACGCGCATCAATTTCATCGTATAAACTCCAACGAATGGTTTTATAACCTTGTTGATAGAAGAGTGTCAATCGGGCCAGTTTGTTTTCAATTTGGTCGGCATTGCCCAAACGAATCACTTGTTGTCCCATGGCGGGAATGAGTTGAATTTCACCATTGGAACGAATATCCAATTGCGTACAAGCGGCACGCCAGAATGAATCGAGCAAAATGGCATCGCTAATTTTAACCACATCCAACAAGACTTGTTTATCGAAATTGTTTTGCTTCAATAAAGGCATGGTGGCAACGGGAACGCGCACTAAAAATTTATCGGATAATAGAATGCGATTGGCTTCTTCATCGAGGTAATAACCCCCTTCCGGATTATCGGTTTCTACAATGCGCACATGGGGTTGACGTTGGCGATACACAATATGCAAATCGTTATTGGCATCGAGGTAAACATTGGCCGAATCGATCCATTCTTGACTATTCAAACCGGTTTTCAATTCATGCCAATTGAAGGAACGAACAGGGGTTTGTTTCGCCGTTAATTGATAGTGCGTTAAGAGGGTATCTAAATCGCCCGATTCCACAAAGCGCAACTTACTACTCAGGTTGGTATACACCCGATCTTGCAAGGTATAACGA
>JBPCSZ010000104.1:0-10251 GCA_051006655.1 Chitinophagaceae bacterium | reverse complement strand
TTTGTGTTTCGATTATACCGATTACCCCGACTTAGCCGTTCCGTTTATTGTGGCTTGTTCGGCCTTGTTCCCGGGGGTAAAAAGCACGGGGATTCAGCATTTGAATTTGAAAGAAAGTGAGCGTTTACAGGCTTTACAAACTGAATTAAAGAAATTAGGTTATGTATTAACCTATACCGATGGTGTTTTACATTGTACGCATGAGCGAATTGATTTTAAAAAATCGCTGTTTAATTTAAGTACTTACCACGACCATCGTTTGGCCATGGCCTTTGCGGCTTTAGCCTTTACGGGCAAAGTGATTGTGATTGACGATGCCGAATGTGTTCGGAAGTCGTTTCCGCCATTTTGGGGACAATTGTCTGAATTAAAGCTGAGTGTTTATTAGGAAGATGTCCACAGCTGAATAAAGCTTCGGACCTCAACGAAATAGCCCCGGGTGGAGCGGATAGCGCCCGAGGGCAAGCCCAAACGCGCCGAGCGAAGCGAAGGCGCGGGTGGGTTTGCGTGAGGGACTATGAGCGGAACACGGGAAGGTAGCCGAACAAGGTGATGCGGATGCGCTTCAAAAAAAGAAAATTAAAGGCTTAGAAGACGCTTATAGGACATAAGTTCTTCTTGTTATTTGACCGTCTGAATTCCTCAAAATATGCTACTTTTGAGCAAATTTTTTAACTACCATGGCGGAAGTAATTCGAATGCCCTTATTGAGTGATACCATGAAGGAAGGGGTGATTGCCCAATGGAACAAAAAAGTGGGCGATACCGTCAAAAGCGACGAATCGATTGCAGATGTGGAAACAGACAAGGCTACAATGGAAGTGATTCCTTATGTAGACGGAACCCTATTATATATTGGTGTGGAAGCCGGAAAGGCCGCCCAAGTGAACGAGATTATTGCGATTATTGGGAAGCCCGGTGAATCGTTTGAAGGCCTATTAGATAACAAAGCGGAAGTGAAAAGCGAGAGCGGAGGAACGGCCTCTGTAAGTGAAGCGCCGGCTCCGACAGCCACAGCGGCTTCGGTAAGTTTACCGAAAGACATTACCGTGATTCGTATGCCCTTGTTGAGCGATACGATGAAGGAAGGAAAAATTGTGGTTTGGAACAAGCAAGTGGGCGATACGGTGAAAGCCGATGATGCCTTGGCTGAAGTTGAAACTGATAAAGCCACCATGGAAGTGGTAGGCTATGCCGAAGGCGTATTGCTTTACCAAGGCGTGAAAGCCGGAGAAGCCGCCGCGGTGAATGCCGTGATTGCCGTGGTTGGGAAAGCAGGGACGGACCTGAGCCCGTACATGAGTGAAATCAGTGCGAGCAAAAACAGTGCGAGTGCGAACAGTAGTGTGGAAGCGAGAAACGAAGCGGAAGCGAATGTAAAAGCGGAAGCGAGCATAAATGTGGAAGCGAGTAACAGTGCGGAAGCGAGTGAAAAAGCGAGCGACTCAGGACGAGTGAAAGCATCGCCACTGGCGAAGCAGATAGCGCGTGAAAAAGGCATTGATTTAAGCAGTATTCATGGTTCGGGCGATAATGGCCGAATTGTGAAACGCGATGTAGATGCCGCATTAACAGCACCGAAGGTAGCCGTGAGCACTTCACAAGCGCCTGTGGCCGCACAATTCCAAGGCGAAGAATCGTATACCGATATTCCGGTAACGCAAATGCGCAAAATAATTGCACAACGTTTAAGCGAAAGCAAATTCACGGCGCCCCATTTTTACTTGAAAGTGAAGGTGGGCATGGATGCCTTGTTGGAAGCCCGCAAGAAAATTATAGCCCAAAGCGAAATTAAAATTTCGGTGAACGACTTTATCATTAAAGCCGTTGCCATGGCCTTGGAAAAACACCCCGATGTGAATTGCAGTTGGATGGGCGATACCATTCGTCGCTACAACCACATTCATATTGGCAGTGCCATTGCCTTGGAAGAAGGTTTGATTGTACCCGTGATTCGTCACGCCAATAAAAAATCCTTGAGTGCCATTGCGGCCGATGCGGCTTCTTTGTACGATAAAGCACGGAATAAGAAGATTCAACCGCAAGAATTCAGCGGCAATACCTTCACCATTTCGAATTTGGGTATGATGGGCATTGATGAATTCACCGCTATTGTGAATCCACCCGATGCTTGTATTTTAGCGGTAGGAAAAACCACGCCAACGCCGGTGGTGGAAGGCACGAATATTGTGGTGCGTCAAATGATGACCCTCACCTTGAGTTGCGATCACCGCGTGGTGGATGGTGCCGTTGGCGCACGCTTCATGCAAACCTTGAAGAATTACATTGAAGAACCCCTTTTAATGTTTGTTTAAACCCCATTTCAATAAAAAACGCTGAACATGAATAATCAAACTATCGTCAACTCCTCTAAATACTTGATTAATCTTGTTCGCTTAGTGTGTTTCCTGTTGGCCATTGGCTTTCAAACAAGCTATGCCCAAGTCAACACGTATTTCTTTTCGCAATCGTTGAGCACCTATACGCCTATTACCGGCACGGTGATTGATTCGGTGAACGAAGATGATGTGTTTCACAAAGCCATTCCATTAGGGTTTACCTTCAATTATAACGGAAACATCACCGACAAAATTGGTATTTGCACCAATGGCTATGTGGTGATGGATAGTTTGAATCATTCGGCCTTATGGTCGCCCACGGCCGGCACCATAAACCAAATTAATGTGTTCATGGCCGATTTGAAGAACACCAATGCCAATGGGAGTCTACAATACCAAACCACCGGCACAGCGCCGAATCGGGTTTGTATTATTCAATGGAAAGATTATGGGGTTTCGGGGAATGCGAATGCTAAAATGAATGGACAAATTCGTTTGTATGAAGGCAGTAATTGCATTCAATTGTGTTATGGCGTGAATTTATTGTCGGGCAATGCCGGCAAATCGTTCAGCGTAGGCTTAATTGGCAATAATGTGTTAGATTATTTTTTACGCACCGGAAACCAAAACTGGTTGAATAGTGCCAAATCCACTTCCTACCCGGGCACCGGTTTGTTTTTAAATCCATTGGTTGAATTGCCCTCGGGCTTGACCTATAGTTTTGGTAATTGTCCGGCTGCCGGCATACCTTATTACTATTTCCGCGGCAGTGTTTATAAAGACGTGAACAATAATGGCATTCGCGATGGTGGTGAATTGGGCATACCGAGTATTACCGTTTACGACAGTATACACAATGCTTATACCTTGACCGATATCAACGGCGATTATACCTTACCGTTTCACGATTCCAATACCCTGTATCGTTTGAAAGTGGTAGCGCCCAATTATTGGACCATTTCATCGAATCCGAATGCCTTTACCATTTATCCGGATACGCAATCGGTGATTAATCGGCATTTTGGATTGAATGCCATGCCTTACGTGTATGACATTCGCATTTCGGCCACCGCCTTGAATGTGCCACAAGCCGGAAAGCAAGTGACTATGTCGGCCACTTACCAAAACATTGGTACCGCCTTAATTACCGGCGATACGGTTTCATTGGTAAAAGATGCTCGCTATAGTTTGGTGAGTGCCACCCCCATGCCCGATGTAGTGCAAGGCAATACCTTGAAGTGGGCTTATACCAATTTGCAGGTGGAAGAATACCGCCAAATTTTAATTACCTTATTGACCAATAATACGGTGTTGCCTACCGATACCCTGCATTCCACTTGGACGGCCAAACCATTGACGGGCGACACGATTCCGGGTAACAATCAAGTGGTATTGCATCAACGTGGAAATGTACCTATTGCACCCAATGGCAAAACCGTTATTCCTGAAGGACCCACCTTATCGCAACAAGAAATGGTGTATACCATTCGTTTCCAAAATACCTCGAATGGTTATGTGCCCGAGAATATTGTGATTCGCGATACCTTGAACAGCAATTTAGATTTAAGCACCTTCCGCTTGGTGGGTTCTACTCACCCTATGACCTATACCTTAAGCGGTTCGGGTATTTTAACCTTCAAGTTTCAGAATATCAATTTGCCCGATAGCAATGTGAATGAACCGGCCAGTCATGGTGCGGTATCCTTCTCCATTAAGCCCAAAGCCGGATTGGCCGCGAATACGCAAATCCCCAATCGGGCCGGTATTTATTTCGATTTCTTACCGGGCGTAGGAACCAATACCACGCAGAACACCATTGTATTGCAATGGCCGAATAGCATTGATCCAGTTGCTCCTCGTCCATTTGGATTGGTTTACCCCAACCCTTGTGGCGATCAATTCACCTTGCAATTATTTGCAAACCAAGGTCCAATTCATGCACGGATTGTGAATGCGTTGGGCGCTACTATGCTCGAAGAAACCTTGCAAGGCGAAGGATTACACCATTTCAATACCGCCCATTGGGCTCAAGGCATGTATTACCTCATCCTTTCCAATGCGCGTTCGAAACAAGTAATTTCGTTTATACACGAATAATACCGCGTATAAATTTTTCGTTTCTCGTTTCGCCCCCTATTTTTACCGCATCATGCAATGTCCCATCGATATTTATGTTGTTTCCATGCTCCGTACACGGGGCGAATGTTCCCTGCCCGGCATGGGGACTTTGAAACTCCGTAAAACATCGGCCCAAATTAAGGAGGGACATATTAGCGCACCCAATTGGAGCCTCGATTGGACATCCAATTCCCAATTGAAACAGGATGCCTTGTTGGAACGCATCATGCAAGAAGAAAACCTCAATGCCGAAGACGCCCATAAGGCCCTAACGCAATGGTTGGAACAAGTGCAAGCAGGGGCTAAAACAGCGCAAGGGTATAGCTTGGAAGGACTGGGGATTTTTCTGTTTGAAAAAGGACAATGGGCGTTTAAGAGTGGGTTGGAGAAATGGCGGGTGAAGGAAGCAAAATGGAAGAAGGCAGTAGCAGAAACAGAAACAGTAACAGAAACAGGAGCAGTAACAGATAAAGAAGCAGAAACAGAAGCAGAATCCACCGAAGGCGGAGTAGGAGTAGGAGAAACAGTAAGAGTAGGAGTTGACGATGGAGAATCCAACGGAGGCGGAGATCCGGAAAATGTTTCGAATAACAACACCACCCTGTGGGTTGTGGTGATTTCTTTATTGCTCTTAATTGGAGCCGGGTTTTTCTATTGGAACTCACAACAAAACACCAACCAAGAACCTATTGACGAAGTGACAGAACCCGCGCCGATGCCGGTGCCTGAGCCGGTTTCAATGGATACAGCATCGATATTGAACAATACGGATTCTTTACAAACCACAAGCGATAGTGCAAGCACAATTGCAACGCCTACCACCACCAATGCGTCAGGCACTTACGATATTGTGGTGTTCAAGTATAACAACCAAGCCCGTGCTGAAAAACAAGTAGCCAAATACCTCCGCAACGGCAATGTGAGTCGCATGGTGGCCAGTGTCGACAGTCAATACTTGGTGATTATCCAAGCCCAAACCACACAACCCGATACCGCCAAAATTGTCGATTCCATTCGTGCTTTCTTCAATCCGAAAGGCCGTTTGTATATCCTTAAATAACCACTGAACCTCCTCAGTATGATGTCGTTCCATGCATCGCCTATTGGGCGTATGCTATTGCCATGGTTAGCGGGCATTCTATGGGCGCAATACCAAAATGCCCATAACCCGAATACCTACTTATACCTCGCTTTGCTCAGTGGTGGACTATATGCGTTTGCCCTTTTTCGTTTTACGAAACTGCCACACCGTTTGCGACCACTCATTTCAGCATTCGCACTCATTATACCCTTCAGCATAGGCACTTGGCATACCCTATCGCAAAACGAACAACGCCATCCGCAACATTATACCCACGCTAAAACCCCATCGCTTCAAGCCTTAGTGGAAATCATAGAACCCGCTATGGAAAAAGAAAAAACATTCCAATTACGCCTCCGCTGTTTAGCGCGTTACGATTCCTTGGGCAGACATAACTTGTATGGAAAAATCTGGGTTTATATTCCGAAGGAAAAGTTTACCGTCAACGATTTTAAACCGGGGCAACGCCTTTGGATGCCATTGCATTTAAAACCCATTCCCAAAAACAACTTGCCCGGCACTTTTCAATATGCCGACTATGCCGCAAGGCATCAAGTCTACGCCACAGCCTATGTGCGAACCCAACAATGGCAATGGGCCAATAAAAAAAGTTGGCGCATCGCCACCGCACAAATGGCTTGCACCCAATTCCTGAAAAAACGATTAGCCCAAGGCATTCACGATCCACAAGCTTTAGGCATTGCCGAGGCCTTGCTGTTTGGCGATCGGCAAGATATCGACAAGGCACTGTGGCAACATTATAGCCGCAGTGGCATGGTGCATTTAGTGGCTATTTCGGGTATGCACCTTGGACTCGTGTACCTCGGTTTATTGAGTTTGCTCACCCGCTTATTCGGTCACCGCAAACGCGGTATCATTCCCGCCTTGATTGGCTTATGGATCTTTGCCTGGATTACAGGCATGCCCGCCTCGGTAATGCGCGCGGCTTGGATGTTTACCCTATTGGGCATCGGCGAATTAAGCGGACAAAAACAAGAAAGTCTCAATACTTTATTTGCCGCAGCGCTGATTATGTTGCTCATCGAGCCCTTGCAATTATACGATGTAGGCTTCCAATTATCCTACCTCGCCGTGGCCAGTTTAATGGTCTTTCAAACGCCTATTTTTCTATATTTCATGCGTTATTGTCCAACATGGACCAAACCCCTTACGCAATTAATATCAGGCACCATGGCCGCGCAAATCCTCACCACGCCTTGGCTTTTATTTTTATTCCAACAAATTCCGGTTTGGGTTTTACTCACCAATATCATCGCAGTCCCTTTTTCAACGTTTATCATTTACGCCGAAATTATTTGGGTGTTTATGAGTCCGCTACCCTATGCCTTTACCTACTACGGACAAGCACTAACCTACAGCATACAACAACTCAATGCCTTGGCCGAATGGGTGAGCCATCAACCCCATGCCGTTTGGGAAACCGCCGTTTGGACATTACCCGAAATCATCTTCGCCTATGCCGGTATTTATTTTGGGTTTCATTTTATAAAACTACGCAAACCCCAAACCCTCCTCTATGCCTTAAGCAGTATAGCCGTGCTATTAGGCGTCAGCAGTATGGAACATAGCAAGGCCTTACAACAAAGCGGTTGGGTGCTTTACACCACCAAAAATAATCCCATAGTGCAAGTGTACCACGGCACCCAAAGTCAATGTTTCGATACCCTCATGCCTCCGAACATGTTTCGCTACCAATACCAAGGTTTTCAACGCGCTAAACACTTACACGATTGTCCCGCTTGGCACTTAACCCAATACCATCGCGATGGATTTCATATTTACCACGCCTTGCAAAAAACCGTGGTTTATTTAGAAAAACCCTATATCGGCACCCTGCCCTTCGCGGTGGATGCCCTGATTTTACACGAAAAAATCCCATTGGGCACTTGGCTAAATTCCTGGCATTGCAAACAACAATACCAAGTGAGTCGCTATCCCTTAGCAAACACCGGCGCCCTTACCTTTCCCATAAAACACTTGGAACCCGGCGAGGCCCTCCCCCTCTTTGCAAGTCCTTAATGCGAATCACTTTTTTTCGCGCCCCCTTCGGTCTATCTTTGCCCCGCTTAATGCCCCACTATGAATAAGAAAATCCAATCGGCCCTGATTTCCGTTTTTTATAAAGATGGATTAGACACCCTCGCTCAAACCTTACACCAACATGGCGTTACTATTTACTCCACCGGTGGCACCCAACAATACATTGAACAATTAGGCATTCCTTGCGTAGGCGTGGAAACCGTTACCGGCTATCCCTCCATTTTGGGCGGACGAGTAAAAACCTTGCACCCCAAAATGTTCGGGGGCATATTAGGTCGCCGAGCCAACGAACAAGACGTGCAAGAAATGCAGCAATACGAAATCCCCCAACTCGATTTAGTGATGGTGGATTTATACCCGTTCGAAGAAACGGTGGCATCCACCACCGATGAAAAACTCATCATCGAAAAAATCGACATTGGTGGTCCATCCATGATTCGTGCCGCTGCCAAGAATTTCAGCGATGTGGTGGTTTTAGCCTCCAAAAGCGATTACAGCGTATTGAATCATATGCTCGTTACCCAACAAGGTGAAACTACTTTAGAACAACGTCGCGCCTTTGCCGCCAAAGCCTTCGAGGTGGTGAAGCAATACGATATGGCCATTGCCGATTATTTCAATGCCCAAACCACCGTATTGCGTTACGGCGAAAACCCGCACCAACAAGCCCGCTTCATTGGAAAACTCAATGAATGGTTTACCCAATTAAACGGCAAAGAACTGTCGTATAATAATTTGGTGGATGTAGATGCCGCTTTGCAATTGATGCAAGAATTTCAAGCGAATACCGAAGCGGTGTTTGCCATCATCAAACACACCAATGTATGCGGTATTGCCGCGCGCAACGGCGTGCATCATGCTTGGGAAGCCGCCCTCGCCGGCGATCCGGAAAGTGCCTTTGGGGGTGTATTGGCGTGCAATAAAGCAATCGACTTGCTCACAGCCCAAGCCATCAACGATATCTTCTTCGAAGTTTTATTGGCACCAAGTTTCGAGGCCGATGCCCTTGAATTATTGAAGCAAAAAAAGAACCGCATTCTCTTACAAACCAAAGACTTCCAATTCCCGGCACAACAAGAAAAAACTTTGTTGAATGGTCGCGTGCAACAAGATAACGACCAAGGTTTGGAAGCCGAATGGCAAGAAATGGGCGGTCGCGAAACCACCGATGCCGAAGCCGACGATTTACGTTTTGCCAATATCGTAGCCAAGCATTTAAAATCGAATGCCATTGCCTTGGTGAAAGGCAAGCAGTTGATGGGCAAGGGCTGTGGACAAACATCCCGAATAGATGCTTTGCGTCAAGCCATCGAAAAAGCCCGTCAATTCGATTTCAATTTGGAAGGCGCGGTGATGGCCTCCGATGCCTTCTTCCCCTTCGACGATTGCGTGCGTATGGGCCACGAAGCCGGCATTACGGCCTTCATACAACCGGGAGGTAGTATTCGAGACAAAGATTCCATTGCCTATTGCCAAGAGCAAGGGCTCGCCATGGTCATTACCGGGATGCGCCATTTCAAGCATTAATTAAAAGTGCGTTAAAACGGGTTTGGCCTATCCCCAAGCCTTGAAATCGTGTATATTTGAAAAACTAAAATTGAGTTCAACATGAAAAAATTAATGTTCGCTTTGTTCGGTCTGATCTTATCGTTTCAATTGTCGGCCCAACAACAAGAATTACCTAAAACCGCCATTCGCGATATCAACGGTAAACCCATCAATTTCAACGAAACCTTCGAACCCGGCAAAGTAACCTTAGTAAGCTTTTGGGCTACGTGGTGCATTCCGTGCAAGCAAGAAATCAAGAACATCAAAACCAAATTGGATGGCTGGAAAAAAGAAGCCGATTTCAATTATATGACGGTTTCCATCGACGATTCACGCGCCAGTGCCATGGTAAAAACCTATGCCAAATCGCAGGGTTGGACCTTCCCCACCTTCATGGATCCGAACAGCGATTTAAAGCGCTCCCTCAATTTCCAAAACGTACCTTATACCATGATAGTAGACAAGAACGGTAAAATTGTATTCCAACACACCGGCTACGAAGAAGGCAGTGAAAACATGCTCTTCGAAAAAATCAAAGAGTTGAGTAAGAAATAAAACAACAAGAAACAATTATTAAAGCCGCCTTGAAAAGGGCGGTTTTTTTATTTGAAGCGCATCGGCATCACCTTCTTCATCACCCGTCTTGCTGTCCGCTCCAAAGCCCTCACCCATTCCGCTGCGCTCCATGGCCTCGGTGTTTTCCGCTACCATCAAGGCTAGTTTTCGGCGTTCGGAACTTTAATCAGCAGAGGTGGCAAGTTCTGCGAAGCGTATTCGCTTCGCAGTGTTATGTTGTTGCGTTTCGCAATACATCTTGTTAGGGCAAACTATATTCGTAGTTGACGATGCGGAGAAACAATTGGGCGTTTTGTGAAGACACAAAACACAGGAACACAAAACACCTAGGTACAGCCTAGGCCCCTGTTCGCTGTTCGCTGAAACTGCTTACTGTTTTATTGGCTGATGAATGAATCAGGCGTTGAAATCTAGCCGCGATTGTAACGGATACCCGACGTCCCGAAGGGCGGCGCGTAGGAGTGAAAAGCGCGACGGGTGTTGATGAAGGCGATGTTGATGCGCTTCAAATTTCTTATAAAACACTCG
>JBPCSZ010000103.1:0-11824 GCA_051006655.1 Chitinophagaceae bacterium | reverse complement strand
GGCAATACCTTATGGGTTTTAGCCGGCAATCCTTATAAAGGTAAATCCTCTTACTTATTGAAAATCAATGCAAATCAAGATTTAGTTCAACAAGTTTATTCTTTTCCGCCCAATGCCGATCCCATAAAAATTAACACCAATGCCACCGGCGATAGTTTATACTTTTTAATGGTGAATTACGGTGGTACCCCATCCATGAATGGTTTATACCGCATGTCGGTGAACGAGTTGAATTTACCCACCCAAGCTTGGATTCCCGCACCCGGCGGGACCTATTTTTGGGGCTATGGCATACACCCCAAAACCGGGGCGGTTTACCTGAGCGACCCAAAAGGGTTTACCCAACAAGGCAGTATATTGAAGTATAATTCCCAAGGACAATACCAACAAACCTTGCGCGGTGGCATTGGTACCAATACCTTTTATTTTATCCCCTAATGAATTTCCGTTTCGTTTTTGCTTGGTGTTTAGGTTGCTTATTATGGGCCCCTGTTTTGGCACAACAGAAAACGGACACCTTAAATACGGTATTAATTATAAACCGAAAGCTTGTGGCAAACGAAGGGGCCATCCAAGCTATTTCGGGCGAGGTGATACAACGTTACCGACAATTGGGGGTACAAGATGTGCTTCAACAACACAGCGCGGTTTTTATTAAAAACTACGGGGTGAGCAATATGAGCACCATCAGTATTCGGGGAAGTTCGGCCGCCCAAACGGGGGTGTATTGGCATGGTTTGAATATTAATAATGCCCTCAGTGGACTCAGCGATTTCTCCTTATTGCCCATGGGTTTGTTTAATCGGGTGGAAGTGGCTTATGGCAGTCGCCCCGAAACACCCGGCATTAGCGGCGCTATACTATTAGAAAATAAACGTCCCGAATGGCAACGAAAGCCAAAAATGGAAATAGGCTTGGGTTATGAATCCATTCATAATGGGTCGGCGATGTTGGCTTACAGCCTTCAAAAAGCCAATATTTACAATCAAACGCAGTTCATTCAAACCCTGAATACCAACCGTTACAGTTTTTACAATGCCTATTTGCCCGGGCGCGATACCTTGGAACACAGCTCGGGCAGGAGCAGTCACCTGATGAATCATATGTATTTCGATGCCGGGCGACATGCTGCGGCATGGCATACCTGGTTACAAAGCACGGAACGCGATATTCCGCCGGCGGCCTTTGAAGCTCAAAGTGATGCCCACGAAAAAATCCAATCGTTTCGGAATGTGGTAGATTACCAATACAAGGCACCGTTTCAGTTTACGTATTCGGGTAAATTGGGCTTTATCGTTGATCGTTACCTATACGCCTACCCGCTTTTAATCGATCCGATGCCGGCCCATTCCTGGCAATTGCCTGCCGAAATTAAAATGGAGAAAAAGGTTGACGCCCATCGGTTTACCGGCAAAGCCAGTCTAAATTTAATGGGTATGCAAAAACCCACACAACACCAATTAAACCGCTGGGGCCTAATGGGCACCTACCGTTTCCTATCCAATAAAAGTCCATTTGAACTCAATGCCAAACTGCAATACGAAAGAGGTTCTTGGTTTAAGGTATTGCCGGCCGCTAGTTTCTTGGCCCGTTATACCCTCCCGGGGAAATGGAACCCATGGTCGGTTTATAGTACGATATATACTGCATACCGTTTACCCACCTTAAATGAATTGTTTTATCAACCCGGCGGGAACCCTGATTTAAAATCGGAAACGGGACGGAATATAGAAGCCGGTATTCAATATCAAAAGCAAACTACCCGATGGAAAATCAATACCGAATGGACTACCTATTACCGTCGGGTAGACAATTGGATTGCTTGGTTTGGCAGTTCCATTTTAACGCCCCACAATATTGCCCTAGTAGATAGTCGGGGTTTGGAAGGCCGTTTAGAAGCCGTATGGCGTTTAAAAAAGGAAATCCCGCAAGATGTTTATATTGATGAGGTGCAAATTGTAAAGATACCTGGCAATACCCAACAACAAATTCCCATACTTCGCCTCGATGCCCATTATGCTTATACGTTGTCAACCACAAGGGAATCCGATATTCCGAACGATTATTCCATTGGCAAGCAATTGCCTTATGTACCGCGTTATCAGGTAAAAGTAAATCCGGGTATGGAATACCGGCTATGGAGTATTTATTTTCCATACCAATATACGGGGTACCGATTCATCACCACCGATGAGAGTCAATGGTTAATGCCCTTCCACTTGGTGGGTATTCAATTGGGCAAAACTTGGAAAATTAAACAGCACCATGCCTTAAAAACCCAATTGGCTTGCAGGAATATGGGGAATGTGAACTACGAAACCTTGCCCGGACGCTTTATGCCCGAACGCACGTGGGTATTACAAATTCAATGGCAATGGCCTTAGAATTTGCGAACGGCAATAACATTCAATTTCAAATTCTTGGAAATTGCGCCACGAATACCATCGGCCATATTGACGTAATACGCATTGCTAGCATTATCTTCCGAAGAACTCCAACAAGTGGTTTGAGGCAAACTCAAGGTCATGCGGTTTTCGAAAATCCCGCGCAATTCATTGTAACTGGGTAAGAACCAATCGTTATAGCCATTATACGAAGACTCGAACACCAAACGGGCAGCGATACCCGCTTCGTTACAGCCATTGGTGATATCGATGGTATTTTGTTCGCCGGCGCCCACTTGTTGTTCATCGGCTCCGGTAATTTCGCCACCGGCACAACCCCATAAGGCGGTTCCTAGCGATTGTGGCACCATAATTAAACCATGCGTTTCTCCCGGCACATAGCCAACATCGTTTTGTTTGAAGTGGTAACATATAATACCCCCACCATAGTTGTTTCCGATGGCCTTGGCCGAATCGGCATAAAAGCAAGAGCCATCGTTGTTTTTAGCCTTATCGTCGTAGTTTAAGGCGCGGGCATCGGTACAACCGGAACGGCGACAAGCCACCAACGACGAAGCCACCAAGAGAGATAAAAGGAAATAACGCATAGTGAATGGTAAAGTGTAAATATAGGAAAAATGAGTTCGTGTGGACGAATCATTCTATTAAAGGTGTTATTTTTGCTATTTCGGACAAAAAAGGCTTGATATTCAGAATAATCGCCTATCTTTGCGCTCCTCATTTATTCACAAACAAAAATAATTTCTATTATTTATGTCAGTTAAAATTCGCCTTCAGCGCCATGGCGCCAAGAAACGCCCCTTCTATTACATTGTTGTTGCCAACTCGACGTCACGTCGTGATGGTAAATTCATTGAAAAATTAGGTACGTACAATCCATTAACGGTTCCTGCCACCATTCAAATTAACCGCGAACGCGCGTTAGATTGGTTACATAAAGGCGCTGAACCAACCCACACCGTGAACCGCATTTTGTCGTTCAAAGGGGTATTGTATTTGAAACACCTCATGCGTGGTGTTAAATTAGGTTTGTTCGATGAGCAAACCGCTATGCAAAAGTTTGAAGCTTGGAATGCTACCCACGAAAACCATGTAATGGCTAAAATGGATTCGCACAAGAAAGCCAAAGCTGCTTCAAAACAACAACCTATCATCAAGAAAATTGAAGCTCCGGTTGCAGTTGAAGAAGCTCCTGCGGTTGAAGAAGCTCCAGTAGCTGAAGCCCCTGCGGTTGAAGAAGCCCCGGTTGCTGAAACTCCGGCTGCTGAAGCTCCTGCTGCCGAAGAAACTCCGGCTGCTGAATAATTAGCACACAAAACTTGTAAAAGGCTGTTCGAAAGAACAGCCTTTTTTTATGCCGGATAAAATGGAAACAAAAATAACGTAGTAGGAAGCGATGAAGCATGCGATGCCGTCGAGGTGTGCGACGCAATTGCGATGCGTGCTGTTCCGAACGATGATGACCAAAAGAAAAAAGAGCCTTGCTCCTGTTTACATATCGTGGTTGGGCGAAACCAAGCGCATGAGGTATTTGTGTTGGTAATAGTAGAGTTTGAGTTGTTGCCAAGCCTTATCGTCGGCTTGCAATTCTTCTTGATTGAAATAGTGGGCCACCGGTGCCAACATTTTCGCATCGAGGGCTTGAATTTCGTTTTCGAGGGTGGCTAATTTTTCGTTATCGCCTTCCAAGCGCGCATCCATGAGGGCTTCGTTGATATCCATCATATCGGATAAAAACAGGGGGGGCAATTGAAATTTTTCGTCTTCGGGTAAAAGTCCTTGTTGTTGTAAAATGTATTCCAAGCGCAATAAGGGTTGGTCTAGCATTTTTTTAGCCCGATTAATTTCAGTACTCATGCGCAGGGCTTCATCTTCCATACCGGCCCCCATCCGATCGGGATGGTATTGTTGGCACAATTTATAATAGGTCATCAATACCTTCGAGGTATCCACACGAAGGGAAACGGGTAGGGAAAACAGCGCAAAATAGTCCATGAGTCTTTACTTATCTTTGCAAACTTAATACAAAAACCCATGGGGATGATACAGTTTGGAATAGTACGTGAAGGGAAGACACCGCAAGATAATCGTACACCCTTTTCGCCAAAGCAATGCAAAGAAATTCAGGCACAATATCCTCAAATTCAATTCACCGTACAGCCCTCCCCCATTCGTTGTTTTAGCGACGATGAATACCGCGCCCAAGGCATTACCGTGGCTGAAAACCTGGAACATTGCAGTGTACTGTTCGGTGTGAAAGAAGCTGTGATTGACACCTTGATTCCGAATAAAACCTATTTCTTTTTTTCGCATACCAAGAAGGCACAGCCCTATAATCAACCGCTCATGAAGGCCTTGATTGCGAATCATATTCGCATGATTGATTATGAATGTTTAACCCACGACGACGGGCACCGCATTGTTGGCTTTGGCTTCTGGGCCGGTGTGGTTGGGGCGCATAATGGACTTATGACCTACGGTAAAAAAACGGGCTTGTTTGATTTGCCCGCCGTGCATACGTTGAAAAATTTTGAAGCCTTGAAGAATTCCTACGAGGGTTTGAAATTGCCGAATATGCGTATTGTTTTAACGGGTTCGGGACGCGTAGCGTCGGGGGCTTTGGATATTTTGCAATATTTAGATATCAAAGAAGTATCGCCCGATGAATACTTGGCCAAGCAATTCGATTACCCGGTGTTTGTACATTTGAAAGGCGGCGATTTATATGCCCGACAAGACGATAGCACCTATAAACGCGACGATTTTCATGCGCATCCCAACGCCTATACCTGTTTGTTTAAACCCTATACTTCTTGTACCGATTTGTTGATTAACGGTATTTATTGGGACAAGCAAATACCGCGTTTGTTTGAATTGAACGACATGACCTTGCCTAACTTTAAAATGCAAGTGATTGCCGATATTACCTGCGACGAACACGGCTCCGTGCCCTGCAATGTGGGGGCTTCCACCATTGCCGACCCGGTGTATGGCTTCGATAAAACCCGCTTAGAAAAAACCATTCCGTATTTACCCGACACGGTAGATGTGATGGCGGTGGACAATCTCCCCAACGAATTACCACGCGATGCCTCGGTGTATTTTGGCAGTCACCTGATGAGTTTTATTTTACCGGCGTTGGTGGCAGGCAATATGAACGCCCCGGTATTGGAACGCGGCACCATTTGCATGGAAGGCACGCTGGGCAAGCATTACGGGTATTTGCACGATTATGCGTTGGTATAAGCGCCAGCTTATACACTTGCTTTCGCTTTGTTACACGCTTTGATTTTTGAAGCCCGGCAAATATTCTTTATTCATCACCCGTCGCGTGTTTCGCTTGTACTCCTCATTCCGCTTCGCTTCATTGCGGGGTACCGCTTCACCCGCGGCTATTTTTTCATCGTCTGAAACTTTCTTCCTCTTTTCTTTTGTCTGAATTAGGATGCATAAGATAGGAGAATGAAAAGATGGCTTGTTAACCTGTTGCGAAACGCAACAACATAACACCGCGAAGCGAATACGCTTCGCAGAACATAGGAAGCGAATACATTGTTCTACGAAGCATATATGCTTCGTAGCGTTATGCTATGGCTTGTAGCCATATTGCTGTGTTGCGAAACGCAACAACATAACACTGCGAAGCGAATACGCTTCGCAGAACGTAGGAACGCAACAACATAAATTGGCGAAGCGAATATGCTTCGCAGAACATAGATGTTTATCAAATTTTTTACCAATCAAAAATCAAATGATAAACTATCCAGGATAACAACATCTATGTTTTTAGTAAGTTTCAATTGATATTTGATATCATTTATGGAAATATTATTTTTCACTCCAATTGGTGCTCCTGTAGGTGCAATATCATCAAGAATTTTTTTGCTATTGCGAACTTTAATCGCCTTTCGAGCATCAATATCAATTACTGTTGTTGCAAAATTATCTTCAATCCATATATAACGTTGTTTATCTACTTTCAAACTATAGCAACTTATAGCAGTGTAATTGTTCACAGCATTTTGCAAAGGAAAAATTGTTGTATCACCATTAAAAATAAAACGGAATATACGTTTATTACCACCATCGACATTCAACGTTCTGTGCCATATTTCCGAATAAATGGAATCACTACCAAATGACAAATAAAATGGACAAGCATTTTCAAAATTCTCGTCTTTATATTCTATTGTTTTACTCAGAATACTTGGACCTAGAAACATATTATCACAACTTGAAAATGCAATTGGCAAAAACATTAAAGAAAGAATATGTTTTAGGTAAAATTTAAACATGATTGTGTTTATATATGTATTAGCAAATGACAAAACTATCAATTTACTTTTAACAGGTACAATTTTTGATTCAAATTAGGATATAATTAAACTAAGATCGTACAAAAATAATAATTTGAAAAACCAAACGGAGTTGGCTGTTCGGGATTTGTAATCCCGAACCTCAATAAAAAGAGTTGTAATCCTTATAGACAATTGCACACGAAGAATAAAGGATAAAATAGTTTGTACATTCAATTAATGACAAGTATATCTGTCATTATGAAAAGTAATTTTGTCAAAATGGAAAGTAAAACACGCAAATAAGGCCTCGGCTTACTGCCTGGGTATTTTAAAAAAATTGGACTTACCCTCATTTTGTTAGCCATTGGGTTTGGCATAGTGGGTAAGCTGATGCATTTAGAACTGTTGCCAACGCAAAAGGAATTATTCCGTACGCTCATGCTCAGTGGCATCAATCTTGGATTGTTATTTATAAGCTTGTCGAGAGATAAAGTGGAAGATGAAATGACTATATCCATTCGATTGAAAGCCATGGCTTGGTCTTTTACTTGGGCTGTATTTTATGTCATTATAGCCCCTTTCATGGACCTGCTTTTTAAAGACCCGATTGGTGTTTTAGCGGGTCAACAAGTTGTGATGAGTATGCTATTCGTGTATATGATTATGTACTACCTGCAAAAAAAGAGCCGATAATGAAAAACACACTCAAAGTCGAAAGGGCCAAATTGGACATAACACAACAGCAATTGGCCGATATGGTAGGTGTTTCACGACAAACCATTAATTCCATTGAAGCCGATCGCTATGTTCCGTCAACCGTGCTCGCCATAAAAATTTCCGATGTGTTTAAAACAACGGTCAATGCGATATTTAAATTAGAAGAGGAGGATTAAATAGGCCTATTTATTTTAAAAGTCAATTATGCTTATCTTATTCATGCAGTATAAGTTTCATCATGATATCGATTTGCTCGTCATTCCCTAATTTAAATATGTGTTTATCATATTCCACAAAACCATTTTTTTTATAAAAATGAATGGCTCTCGAATTTTCTTCCCAAACACCCAACCAAACATAATCCACATTCATTTGCATGGCGATTTGGATTGCTTTTTCTAAAAGGGATTGTCCAACATTTTTTCCATGAAAATCATTTAAAACATATATACGCTCTATTTCAATTGCCCTACCTTTTTGCCATTCAGTTTGCGATTGTCCCCAGTTTAATTTCAAATACCCAATTATAGTGTCCTCATGTATTGCAAAATAAAACTGTGAATTAACATCAGTAATTTCAGCGTTTAGTTTTTCAATAGAAAATCCTTCCGATAAATACTTCGTCATATTTTCTTCTGAATTTTCGGCAGAAAATGTTTCAAAAAATGTTTGTCTACCAATATGTTGCAATTGGTTAATGTCGTTTAATGCTACTTGTTTAATTACGATATTGATTTCGTTCATAGCAGTATGGTTTTGAATGCATCCATCAAACATTCGTAGTTTGACGATTTCCAATTTAATATTAATGGCAAAATGTATTTGATGCGTTTTATTTCATGAAGTTATATCCTTGGTTTATTTACTAAACCGTTCACGCAAGGAGGTCGTGGGTCTTTCAACATATTTATAGATAATAATGGATAATACAATCACTAAAATCCAATAAATGGAATAGTTTGCAATTATCCTTATCCATGCATTCTCTGTAATATCAGTCCATGGAATTGGATTAATAATCCACGTTTGTATTAACGACAAATTGATTAAGTACATGGAATAAGATATTAAACTGATGTATGTAATTGGTTTATAGAGAATACCCTTACCTGATTTTAATTCACTGAGGTAAGGCAAGAGCATCAATGTTCCTATTGAAACAAACGTAAAGCTTAAAACAGATAAATAAAAACTGCCAATAGGTACAAGTGGAAATGAAATTTTGGTAACAATAAACACTAAAATACCGATTATCAAGAATTGTTTTTTATATCTAAGCCATAAACTTAGGTGGAAGTATCGTAAGTATGCTCCAACTACACCAAACATCAAGCTATCTAATCGGGTAATTACTTGTTTCCTGAATAACAAATCCAAATCATTGATGTTGTTAATTTCAACATTTGAAAATCGATAAATCCTAAATGCCGTAATCAATAAAATGGTTATTATGGCGATATTGAGCAATCCGTTTTTGAATGAAATTTTCAAATACATTACAACGAATAACAGCGAAGGAAAAATTAAATAAAACCATTCTTCAACAGCCAAACTCCATGCTTCAGGAAAAAAGGGAGGATGGGGCTTATATAGATTTTGAGAAAAAATAAAATATCGAGTTATATTTCGGATGGAAAAACCGGGATCGAATATGACATGGATAATACATAAAATAAGAAGAATTAAAAAATAGTTCGGCAGGGTTCGAAACCACCGTCTAATCCAAAATCCTTTTAATGTTTGTAGACTAAACCCATTTTTATCAATTAGTTTAATTAAAATACCACCAATTAAAAATCCACTGAGGACAAAAAAAATGGTAACCCCATCAAAGAGAAAAAAATGAATAATTTCTTTAAACTTAACCGGAAGCAAGTATGAACCATGGGCTATCACAACAAACATAACGGCTAATGCCCTTAGAATATCGAGTCCGAAAATCCGATTGGTGTCAATGTCTATCTTCAAAAATTTATTCAATCGGCCCCCCATTTTTGGTAAACTTCAAATGTAGAATAAATTTCGAGGTTGTTGGGTTTATCATGCTGAATAAAGTTTCTGCTGCTTAACCAATAGCCGCGATAGGAGCAAGGTGCCATGCACCGCGGATAGCGCGAAGACCGCTGAATAATGCGATGCCGATGCGCTTCAAAAGCAAAAAACACAAATGCTCAGTAGCAATTACTCGGCGCCGTCCATGAATTCATCTAAATTGCGGCGTTGTTGTTTGGTGGGGCGGCCCACTTTGCTTAAGCGCTTGCCGGTATAGAAACTGGAGGCAATGGGCTTGTCGGTTTGAAGTTCTTCGGCCGGCGTTAAATCGATATATTGTTTGATGGCTTCCGGATAGGCCACGCGGTTGCTGATGATACCCGTTATTCGAATAACCCATTTGCGGGCTTCGGTTTTAATTTCGTATTCGGCATTGAGTTGCACGGCCTTGGAGGCTTTCACCGTATCGCCATTGAGTCGCACTTTGCCGGCATCGCAAGCCGCCGCTGCTAAACTGCGCGTTTTAAACACCCGAATGGCCCATAAATATTTATCGATGCGCACACTTTCCATTAGTTCAATTTTTCGATGATGACGTAGGCCATAGCCAAGGTATCGGTATGCGATAAACTGACGTGAATGGCTCCTAATTGTTTGGCGTCGAAGCGTTCTTTTTCTTTACCGCGTAATTCGAGATAGGGTTTACCGAGTTCATCTTTGCACGTAACAATCAACGATAAATCGTGACCGGTAATAAATTCCACTCCAAAGGCTTTTAAATACGCTTCCTTCACAGCCCAACGGGCGGCATAGTGTTGGGCAGGATGGCGTTGGGCATCGCAATACGCAATTTCGTCGGGGGCAAATACTTTTAGTTTAAAGTGTTCGCCACGAGCCACTACTTGTGCAATGCGTTGAATGTCTACCATGTCGGTACCAATGCCGGCTATCATAATCACGATATTAGGAATTATTGTCGGGATACAATAAATATTTTTTGCGAATTTGTTTGAAGCGCTTCAAATCGGGTTCCCACGTTTTGCGAATGGCGTCTTCGGAGAGTCCTTGCAAGAGTTGTTGTTTTAATACATCGTTGCCGGCCAGTTTATTGAAAAAGGCATTGAAAAATTCGGGTTTATTCCCGTTTAAAATTAATGCGTTTTGCAAGAAGGATAAGGTAATGCGGCCTTCGGTGATTTTTAAAATATCGGCGGGAGGCATGCGTAAATCGGCACCGTAGCAAACCTTGTTTTCGTGGGGCGGTTTGGTGGCACCGGGTTTCGATTGTGGCATGAAGGAAAATCCATTGTCTTTGAACGATGGATGTCCCCACAATTCAAAGGGCGTATCGGTGCCTCGGCCAACACTCACATCGGTGCCTTCGAAGAAACACAGGGAAGGATATAATAATACGGCCGATGGCGATTTTAAATTGGGGGAAGGCGGTACGGGCAAGGCATACAACATGCTATGGTCGTATTTCAAACAGGGAATAACGGTTAAGTCCAATTTCTTTTTGGTACTCAAGCATTTTTCGCCGATAAGCATTTTAGCGTACTCCCCCACCGTCATACCATGTACTACGGGGATTGCTTGCATACCCACAAACGATTTAAAGGCGGGTTTGAGCACAGGGCCATCCACATAAAAGCCGTTGGGATTGGGACGATCTAATACCAACATCGGGATACCGGCATCGGCGCAGGCTTCCATCATGTATTGCAGTGAAGAGATATAGGTGTAAAAGCGAGCGCCCACATCTTGAATATCGAATACCACTACATCAATGCCTTTCAAGGCTTGTTTTTCGGGCTTTTTATTTGGACCGTACATGGAAGTGACCGGAATACCGGTGGCAGAATCGACCCCGTTTTTAATGCTGGCGCCGGCATCGGCACCGCCACGGAAACCGTGTTCGGGGGCAAAAATGCGAACCACTTGAATACCGGCTTGGCGTAAACTATCTACTAAATGTTGTTTACCTATTCGGGATGTTTGGTTCACCAATAAGGCGACATTCTTTTGCTTTAACAAGGGAAAATACTGAGCACTTTGTTCGGCCCCGCAAACAATGGTGCGGGAATAGCGTTGGGCTTGGGTTGTAAACACCAAGAACAGACAAAGCCATAATAATTGAAATTTTTTCACGGGGTAAAAATACCGAATTTGCGTGGGCAGGACTTCGAAAAAAATGGGCGTAACATAGGTTACAAGCCGAATACGTAAAAACCGTATTTTTGAAGCATGAAACAAACCCTTCTTTCTTTAGTTGTCCTGATGATGTTAGCCTGTCAAGGCGGTGCTCAATCGGGCAAAACCATTTCGGCGGCCGAGTTTATGCAAAAATTGGCGTCTACCCGCAACGAATATTTATTGGATGTACGCACGCCGGGCGAATACAATGAAGAGCAT
>JBPCSZ010000102.1:0-22063 GCA_051006655.1 Chitinophagaceae bacterium | reverse complement strand
TCCTTGTTGGGAAGAACCTTAAACATTCAATATGAACGTGTAGTGCATCCGCACATGACGGTAGCCTTACAAGCACGTTACACGTTCCCAAAAACTTACAATGGGAGTTTTTTCGCGCCCGAAAATACAAGCTATACGAACTTAAAGTTTGGTGCTTTAACCATCACGCCCGAATACCGTTATTACGTTAAAGAAGCCATGCGTGGTTTTTATGTAGCCCCTTATTTGCGGTACCGTCAAATGAATTTGGATTTTAACTTTCCAATTCCTTACAATGGCACCATCAATACCGGCCAATTCGATGGACGCTTTACTGCTTTTGGTGGTGGTGTAATGCTTGGTGTACATCAACATTTAGGAAACAGTATGAGTCTCGATTTTTTCATTATTGGTTTACAATACATGCATAATTCCATCGACATGAACGGACAACACAATTTGAATTTAAGTAGTGCCGATCAACAACAATTATTGTCGGATATCAATAATTCCATTGACGGTGTTCAGCGTTTTATCAAGAACTTAACGGCCTCGGTTAATCCGAATGCGGCCCAAATTACCGGATCATACAATGGTATTGGATTCCGCGGTTTAGGTATCAACTTTGGCTATCGCTTCTAAACTAACTTTTGATACAATTGAAAAACGGTCTGTTGATGCAGACCGTTTTTTTATTTTCCTTTCCACAAGGGGAATCGATAATTACCCGCCCGGGTTTCAATTTCTAAACAAAGAAAACCACTATGATGTTGAGGCAATGCCAATAAAATTTTGGTACAGTGTTCAAATGGAAACGACAATAATTTTCGACCATCGGCACTCCACCAAGTGTAATGTCCCGCTTCTTGGTTTGGAAATAGAATGGCCGGCGATTCCCCGTTTAGGGCCAATCCATAGGTATTTAACAAAGTCGGCATTGCTTTATTGTCGGCTGTGACTTCGATAGACGTGGGCAAACAATTCACATTTAAAATACCTTGTTGCTGAAAGCGTTGACAAATAGTGGGCGTATGAATGCCATTGTATAAAAGCGTATCGGCTTCAATTAAAAAACGGGCCGCTTCGGGTAAGGTAGTTTGTTCGGTATAAAAAAACATCGATTCTAATTGCAAGCGATCTACGATATCGCCCCCTAAATCGCTCCATAATTTACTCAATACTGCATTCCAAATTTCACCTACTTGATATAGATTTCCGTTACTCGGATACAGTTGGGTTGAAGTCGCCGTTCGGCCATTCCAAAATTCATTATGGCCATCCCAAGTAAACACATCATCCCATCGAAATGTATGTAATCGACGCGAATAAGACGTAGCCCAATAATCGGCTAGACCTTCATCGAGGGCCGAACGTTCGAAACTAAAATTAGTATTCCCATTGGCACTCCAACTTAAACCATGGGCATATTCGTGCAAAATCACATCAGCATCTTCGGCATCATCCACGCCTCCGGTTCCAAAGCGCAAGGTAGGATCGCCCCCGTTACGCACAAACACCGAATTGTCGCTACCAAATTGTGCATGGGCATCCACATGCACGGGTAAGTTCATCAATTGATTGTAACCTAATTCGTTTAAGCGTTTTCGGCATTGCATAATATGATGCATCACCATCACATCTTCAAACCCCGATTCACTTCGATTAAATAAAAAAGCTTGATTGGCTTGTTGAACTGGCGCTATTAAAGGGGCTTCAAATTCTTCTAATGATACCCATGCATTTTTTAATTCAAATGCTTGCGTGATATTATTATAACGGGCAGGCACCTTAAAGGTTCGATAGGCCGGGGCAAACCAAGCCGCATCATTATCTTGATTATCGATATACGCATTGCCATAAAAATAACCTTGTGCACTTAATGGGTCGGGGTGAAATACACGTCCATGAACAAAGGTATCAGTCCCATAATAACGAGCATGCGAAATGGAATCTAAGCGATTTCCTTTTGCATCGAAAAACAAAGTATAATCGAAGGTTTTATGCCAAGCATCGAGGGCGAAACAAAAGCCGATGGGTGGATACCATACAGGATAAATATGGGCCTGATTTCGATTGGCGCTTAAGGCTTGAAACAAACGCAGTGTATCGCAAGAAAGCGTTTGACGATAGGTTTCTTCGTAGGTTTTATTTAAACTATCTAAATTAGGATAATGCACTTGAACAGCATACACAGAAGCATCGGGCCTAACACTCAATTTGATATAACTGCCCCAACAATACACGTGCTTAAACCAAATGCCAAACGAGGTATGACGTAAAGAATTACTCGCTGAATTCGACGTTAAACATAAATCGATTGAAGTTCGATAGGCTTCGGGGAGATATTGATACGCTTCTTGTTGCAAGGAAACTAACCCGGTATCGGCTAAACGATTATTGGGTTTATACACGGCATGAATATCGGCAAAGGCTAGGTGGCTTGAACAAGAAACGATGAGCCAAAGCCAAGCCAATACACGATTCGCCATAGTTGTTTATTTATTGCCCCAACAATTCGGCCAATTTTTGCTCTAAGAAAGCACCACGTAAATCGGCGGCAATAATTTTACCGTTTTTATCGAGCAAAAGTGTTTTCGGAATAGCGGGCACATGGTATAAATCGTTCACTAAACTGCCAAAGCCTTTTACATCCGACACATGCAACCAAGGCATTTGATATTGGCGCAAGGCTTCCATCCACTTCTCGCGTTTATCGTCGAGCGACACACTTAAAATTTCAAACCCTTTAGCATGATAGGCTTGATAGGCGCGTTTCAAAAAAGGAATTTCGGCTTTACACGGACCGCACCAACTGGCCCAAAAATCAATCAATACATATTGTCCGCGTAATTTCGATAAGGTTACATTTTTCTTTCCGGTAGAATCGGGCAAGGTAAAATCGGGGGCCATATACCCAACTTCAATGGCGCGTAATTTAGACACCATTTTATTGAGTTCGTTGCCATAGAAACTAGTTCGGGCTTTACCGCGCAATAAAGAAAACATCGTATCGGCGGTTTTGCCACTCACATTACGATCGTTGGTGATGGCGCTATACACCACAAAGGCCGCTGCTTCCGATTCGGCATTCTTTTCTAAAAACGAATAGAAATTCCGTTTGAGTTGTTCGTTGATGGCATTCATTACCGCGTTTAAACTATCGGTATTCGGACTCAAGGCTTGATGGCCTTTTTGCACTTGCATGGCCAATTGTTGCAAAGGATCTTGCGATACAATTAATGAACGAAACACCTCATGCGAAGGTGAACCCTCCAAGAAGGTAATTTGCATATCGTTTCGTTTCAAGGTTACTTTCACCGTGGCACCCGGATCCATAAAAAACAATTGGTAGCGATTGCTTTCATCGGATAAAATAAAAGGCGAAGGTTCTTTTAATTTACCGGTATACGAGAAACTCCCATTTTTAATGAGTAAGGTATCGGGTAAAGGAGACGTCAAATTACGCAATAGTACTTTCCCTTCGCGCACATCACTGCAAGTGCCCAATAATGTGACCGGTTTTTCAACTTGTGCCCATACCGACCACGTTGAAAAAAATGCTATACAAAAAACGAATATGGTTTGTTTCATGTTGAATGAATTAGGGCATCAAAGTAGATAATTGCTTCATCAAATCGGCGCCACGCAAATTCGTAGCAATAATTTTGCCCTCTTTATCTAACAGTACATTAGAAGGAATCGATTGAATATTATACAAGGCGGCAATATCCGATTTCCAACCTTTCAAATCGCTTACGTGTTTCCACGTTAAGCCATCGGCTTGAATGGCCTCTTTCCATTTTGCTTTGTCTTCATCGAGCGATACACCCAAAATATCGAATCCTTTGGCATGGAATTTTTGATAAGCGGCTACGACATTCGGATTTTCTTCGCGACAAGGCTTACACCAACTGGCCCAAAAATCGACGAGCACATATTGACCTTTGTATTGACTCAAACTCACCATATCGCCATTCACATCGGGTAAAGTAAACCCAGGTGCGGTAGTGCCCGGTTTGGTTTTCGATAATTTTTCGGCAATCTCTTTTATTTTAATTCCAAAAAAAGAAGCTTTTGCTTTTTTATCTAACCCATTATAAATAGCATTCACTTCGGCCACATCGGGATTTTGTTTTTCGGCTAAAAAACTCAAGGCAATAAAGGCCGTGGCAATTCCTTTCGGATTCGCTTTAATAAATTCCATTTGTTTTTGATTCAAACCTTCATTGAGTTTTTCAAATTCTGCTTGCAAGGCGAACAGTTGTGCGGTATCAACTTGATCGCCACCGGCCATAGCCAACATTCCCAAAGAATCCATTTGCTTGTAATATGGTTTGGCCATGGTGTTGAACGACTCCAATACTTTTTGTTCTTCACCGCAAGTGGCCTTCAAAGAACCTACCTCATCTTTCGTATAACTAATTTCGGCTTTACCGGCTTCTAATACAACAAAGCCGGGTTGTTGATCTTGCCCGAAACTAATCATATACACCGTTGGTTCTTTCACGGTAAATTCTTTCGAAAATTGATCGTCCTTGACTTGAATGGTATCCACGGTAGGATTATCGCTGGGTTCAATAAAATAAATTTCGCCGGAGCCGAACCCTTTTACGGTTCCGCTGACTTGTACTTTACCGGCACCGCCCGATTGACATGAGGCTAAGAAAGCAAGGAGTATTGCAAAAAGAAAAACGTTTTTCATAGATTGTAATTCAAACAAAGGTAATTATTAAAATGAGAGTGGATTTATAACAAAGGCACAATATCGCGTTGATAGGCCATGATGGCTTCGCGTACAATGGCTAGTGCTTTTTCCTTACCATAAAATGCTTCTACTTTGGGAGGTTCAACTTGTTGATGTTCCAATTCTTTGTAGCGCATAAAAAAATGTTTCATTTCGGCCGTAAAATGCGGCGGCAATTCTTCCAGTTCATTGATGTAATTCACACTGGTATCGTCGGCACAAACGGCAATAATTTTATCATCTACGCCTTTGTCTTCCATACGCATACCCCCAATTACTTTCGCTCGCATAATGCTCAAAGGTTCGGCATCAATTTGCGAAAGCACTAAAATATCAAGCGGGTCGCCATCGCCGGCATAAGTTTGTGGAATGAAACCATAATTAGCCGGGTAATAAAAAGCAGTATGCAATACACGGTCTAATTTCAATAAGCCCGTTTGTTTACAAATTTCATACTTGGCTCTACTGCCGCGTTTTATTTCAATAATGGCTTGAAGGGTTGCCGGATCTTCGTCGCCATAATGCACATCGTGCCAAGGGTGTATTGCCATAAAGTAAATATACGCGTTTAAGTGCGAATGCTAAGTACTCGGGGTATTTTCTTTCCAAACATGTCCGCCCGATTCGAAACATTCTTTCCCCCAAACCGGCACTTCTTTTTTAATGCGTTCCACCAAATAAGTACAAGCTTCCATAGCCGCCGAACGATGAGCCGATGACGTAAACACAAACAAGGAAATTCCACCCACAGGCACCCAACCTTTGCTATGATAAATATGTAAACAGGTTAATGAAAATTGTTCAAAGGCGGCTTCGCGAATTACATGCAATTGCTCGTTGGCCATGGCTTCGTAAACCGAATAATCGATGCCGGAAACCACCTGCCCTTCTTTCATATCAGCACGCACTTGCCCCAGGAACATACTATGCGCCCCAATTTCCGTTTTATGCGTATGATGCCCTAAACTTTCGGCTATAAAAGAAGGTGCAATTGGCCCTTCCACAAAACACGATTTAATTTTTCGTTCCTTCATGTAATTCATTTTGACATTGAACTAAGCCACCTTTCAAATGATAAACTTCTTGAAAATGATAATCCTCTTTGAGGGTTTCTAAGGCTAAACGACTGCGATAACCACTATGGCAAATGAGGATTAATGGTTCTTCGCGCAACCACGATGCTGCCGTTTCGTATAAAACCGCCATGGGTATTCGTTCGGCAAGCCAAGGCGAAGCCAAGGTTTCATTTTCGTTGCGCACATCAATCAGTCGGCAAGACTTTTGCAATAACAATGCATTGATATCAGCCGCACTTAAATCTTCCTCGTAGTCCACTTTTATTTCCTTAACATTAATATCATTTTTTGGGGCGAAGCGAATGCGGTACGATTGATGATTGGCGTAGTTATAATACAGTATTTCGCCTTGCAATTGTCCGGGCAATGCACAAATTAACTTAACGGCTTCCAAGGCTTGTTGATAGCCCAAAGCTGCCGGCACCATGCCCCATACGCCTTGTTCCGAACAAGTAATTGCATTTTGATTCGCACTCGAAAAAACTTGTTCCCACGCGGGTTCATTCGCACGGAATACGGCCAATTGGGTTTCGTATGCATGCACCGAAGCATATATCCAAGGAATGTTATGTCGCTTGGCTACACGGTCTATTAATTGACGGATGGAAAGATCATCGGAACAATCGAGAATGAGCTTGGCCGGCGCAATAATTTCCGCGGCATTTTCTTCATTTAAAAAAAAAGAATACGCGCTTATACCCGGCATTTCCCCGAAGGCCTGTTTCATTTTTCGAACGGCCACATCGGCTTTGAATAAACCAATATCGTGTGGGGTATATAAATGTTGGCGATGCAAATTCGAAATAGAAACCGTATCGCCATCGATGATTGAAATATGTTCTGCCCCGGCACGAACCAAGGCATCGAAAACAGAACAACCTAAACCGCCGGCACCTACAATTAATATAGGCGTATCGCGAAGCAACATTTGTTTTTGTTCGTTCATACCGGGCAAGGCCAATTGACGTTCAAAGCGATGATTGGGCAACATAGTTCGTGTACAATTTATCCGCCTGAAAAGGGAGGCATAAACGCCAATTCATCGGTAGAATTTAAATCTTGATTTTCGAACACCAATTGATGATTCACCGCCAAGGCCCAAGGCATAGAACGCCACGATGGATATTGCGTGAACACCGCTTCCAACAAGGCATCGCGCTTGGGCAAACAAGAACACGACAAGCTATTTGTTCCTGCTTGTTCCGCAAAAAGTCCAAATAATTTTAATTGAAATTGCTTGTTTTCCATGCTAAGGCTTGTTGATAATCGTCGGGCGTATTGACATTAAAAAAGAAAGGCGGTGTGGCTTTTTCTAAATCCTCGCCGGGAACAAAAATAGGATGAAATGCACGAACAAAATCGTGGAGCTTGCGGGTGTTTTGTAAGAATAATTTTCGCCATGCCGAAGCTAAACTTCCGTGCAAACACATCGGAAATATCATGGGTTTTTCTTGGCACGAAAAAATCGACATCGAATTATTGGTGGCTACAGTGAGCAAGGCGTCTAATCCGTTCGAATGAACGAAAGGCATATCGACCGAAAATACCAAAAAGGCTTCGTTGGGGGACATTTGCAAAGCGGTATCAATGCCACCGGCCGGACCGGCATTGGGGTATATATCGGGTACACATTGCCAACGTGCATCGGCATGATTCGGGTTAGCCGAAATTACCACCACCTCCCATCCTTCCGAGCTTAAACGCAATACCGTGGAAGCCAATAAGGTTTCATTTTCCCAAGGCAACAACGCTTTGTCTTGTTGCATCCTTGAACTTTGTCCACCCGCTAAAATAAACACCTTCTTTCCACTCATTGCGGTATAATCAATTTTAAAGAAGCCAGTAATAATACCAAGGCCAACAAGCGTTTAATCCAAAGATAATTCACCCGTTCAACGCCCCATTGAGCGCCTAAAAACCCGAATATAGGCACAAGTCCCAACCAAGTAAATTGTATGCTTTGTAAGGTTTGAAAATTAAACGACAAGGCTAATAGTCCGCTCATGGAATTCACCAAAATAAACGCCGCACTGATGCCCGAAATGGTTTTCGCGGGAGCCCAAGCCAAGAACATCAACAAAGGTGATAATAAAATACCACCACCAACGCCCAACATACCCGATACCCATCCAAGGCCAATACCAATTACCACCAAGGCCCCCCGATGATAAGGTTTAATAGTTTGTGCGGGTTTTACATCGAGGAATAATTTTATGGCCGACGCAATAAGTAAGAGTCCAAGTAAAAGCCGATATACTGCATCGGACAATGGCATGCGACTTCCCAAATAGGCCATTGGCACAGCCGGCACCGCGAGGTATAAAAACAAGCTTAAATCGAAATGATTTTTTCGGTAGAAGCTCAGCAAGGCAATCAACGACACTACAATATTCATCAGCAATACCAAGGGTTTCGCTTCGGCCGGGGCCATACCATAAAAACTCATTAAGGCCAAATAAGCACTGGCTCCCCCATGCCCCACCGAGGCATATAAAAAAGCGGCCAAGGCGAAGAGTACCGTAAATAAAGCGTCGTGGCTTGATAAAATAATGAGCGTATTCATTTAAAAACAATAAACAGGAACAAGGGTTCCTTCGCTTGGATTTTCCATGGCTTCATCGAAAACTACTATAGCGTTGGCTTCGGCGAAGCTGTTCATTTTATACGATTCTTGATTCGGTAAAATTTGACATTCCCCATGCATAACCCGCGCACGAACGAAGTGGGTGAGTCCGGCTTTTTTAGCATAAGGCTGTTGAATAGGAAGGGTGAATTGCGACAAACCTTTTATGGCACGTTGTTCACACGCATCCAAATAAGGCAAGGTATACATATAAAAACAAGTAAGCACCGAGGCAGGATTCCCGGGTAACCCGAAAACAACACCTTGGTTCTTTCGGCCGAAGTAAAATGGCTTACCCGGTTTTTGTTTCACTTTATGAAACAGGGTGTCAACGCCTAAACGGTTTAAAGTAGGCACCACAATATCGTAATCGCCTACCGATACCCCACCGGTTATGAGCACCACATCGTAATTTTCTGTTACTCGACGAAGGGTTTGTTCAATCAACTCGGCCTCATCGGAACACAGCACAATTTCTTCAACGGAAATGCCGCGTTGAGCCAAGGCCATTTGAAGGGCCATGCTATTCGATTCGTAAATTTTGCCGGGGGGCAAGGTATTTCCCGGCGACACTAATTCGGAACCGGTACAAACAATGGCCACGCGGGGGTGTTGGAATACGGACACTTCGTGAATACCCAAGCCACTCAAAAAGGCGGCACGGGCGGGTGTTATTATATCGCCGGGCGAGGCAATGGTTTCGCCGGCTTTCGTTTGTGAAGCCGTGGGGCGAATGTGTTGGGCTAAGGGTGGACAAACATCGGGCCAATACAAGGCGGAGTTTTCAGTACGAATGTGTTCTTGTTGCACAATGGTATCGATGCCTTCGGGCACAAAAGCCCCGGTGAAAATACGCACGGCTTCACCGGGTTGTAAATCGATGCGTTCCACAAAATCGCCGGCGGCTACCACTTGTTTCACCCGAAAAGGTTCATGGCTATTCCATTTATCCCGTTTCAACCCATACCCATCCATAGCGGCTTGGGGGTAGGTTGGCCAAGGCATAGGTGAATAGAGGGTTTGGGCCAGGGTATAATTCAAGGCATCGAACAAGCGACGGGTTTGAACCCCATGCGAATGGGCCTCTTGAATGACCTTTTCCAAGGCTTGTGCGACAGAAATCATAGAATGAGGAAAAATACGATACGGGTGGAAAAATAATCATTAAAATCGTTAATATTGTGCTACATTTAAACGTTAAAAATCAAATTATGATGAATTTTACACGCAAATCGTTTGCGGGGTTATTTCTTTTCATGGTGATGGGATTCTTTTCCCAAACCCTGAAAGCGCAAACCGTTAGCACAGGCGCTTTACCGTTTAATACGCTTTGTCCGTGCAATACCTATCAAGTGGTGGTTACCTCTACGGGCACCTTTGGTTTCGGGAATGTGTACACGGCTCAGTTATCGGATGCTACGGGTAGTTTTGCAACACCTACCCCCATTGGCACCTTGAACAGTGCCGCCAATTCAGGCATTATCAATTGCACCATTCCTTGTAACACGCCCACAGGAACACAATATCGTGTACGTGTGGTGAGTTCGAGTCCGGCTGTAACCGGCTCCAACAACGGAAGCAATTTAACCATTACACAAAATCCGAATGCCCCGGTTTCGGCGGCATCGAATCCGGCCGCATTATGCTTACCCGGTGGTACGGTGCAATTAACAGCCCAATCGCCCGGCAATTTTATTAGTTGGTATAATGCCCCTACGGGAGGAAGCTATTTAGGCGGAACCCCCAGCGGTGGCAACTTTACAACCTCTTTAAGTAATACAACCACTTATTATGCCGAAGCCTTGGTGGGTGGAATTGCTACTACCGGAACTGCGACCTTCTCGTATACCGGTGCCATGCAAACTTTTACAGTGCCTCAGGGTATTACCAGTTTAAGTATTCAATGCTATGGTGCCTCGGGTGCCAATGGCGTAGGTGTAGGGGCCGGTTCGGGTGGCTTAGGTGCCATGAGTAGTGGTAACTTGAGTGTTACACCCGGGCAAACCATCAACATTTTTGTGGGTGGTGCAGGTACCAATGCAGCCGGTGGTTGGAACGGCGGGGGTAACCCCGGTTCGCCCGAAGCCGGTGGTGGCGGTGGTGCCAGCGATGTGCGTACTAATGGAACTGCTTTAGCGAACCGTGTTATTACCGCCGGTGGCGGTGGTGGCGGTGGCGCTCCCGGATGCCCAGTGGCTTATGCCGGTGGTAACGGTGGTGCCGGCGGCGGTGGCTTAGGCTTCAATGGAGCTAACAGTCCAACCGGTGGTGCCGGTTTTGGTGGCAGTATTGGTGTTGGCGGTTTGCAAGGTGCCGGTTGCGGTAGCTTTGTAGGCGCTCCCGGTACAGTACCTAACGGTGGTGCCGGTCAAGCCATTGGCTGTGCGGCGGTTCCTTCGGGTGGCGGCGGCGGCGGCGGCTTTGTTCAAGGCGGCGGCGGCGGTGGTGGTTCTTTAGGAACTGTAGCTTGCTCGGGTAACGATAAAGGTGCCGGTGGCGGTGGTGCCGGAGGTACCAACGATGTTACCGGTGTTACGAATACAACCATGACCTCGGGCGTAAACAGTGGTAATGGACAAGTTGTTATTACATGGAATGGTTCACCTAGCACTTGTGCTTCGGGAACCCGCACTCCTGTAGTGGTTACTGTAAACCCAATTCCAACCGTAACGGCTTCGCCTACAGCAACAACCGTTTGTCCAAATACCCTCATTACATTAAGTGGTAATGGGGCCTCTACCTATGTGTGGAACGGACCTCAAGCGATTCAAGACGGTGTTCCTTTTGCCGCTGTAACCAGTGGTATTTATACTGTTACCGGAACTTCGGCCGCAGGTTGTACCAGCACGGCTACGGCTATTGTGAATGTATATAATGTGACCGTAACAGCTTCAGCCACACCGGCTACTAATATTTGTATTGGTTCTTCCCTTACCTTAAATGGTGGCGGTGCTGTAAGTTATGCTTGGACAGGTGGTGTGAACAACGGTGTTTCTTTTGTACCACCATTAGGAACTAACACGTATACCGTAACCGGAACCGATGCTAATAGTTGTACTAAAACGAGTGTCATTACCATCAACGTAAATGATAATCCTTTACCACCTACAGCCGTGGCTTCTAATCCGGCCTCTTTATGTGTTCCCGGAGGTTCAATTCAATTAACAGGAACCGCTGTTGGTAGCACCATCAATTGGTTTACTACTCCGGCCGGTGGCACTTTATTGGGTAATAGTCCAAGTGCCGGTAATTTCAATACTACCACAGCTACTACTACCACGTATTACGCCGAAGCTACCTTAACCGGTGTGAACAATTGTGTTTCAACAACCCGCACCCCTATTCAAGTGGTGGTGAATCCATTGCCAGTTGTAAGTGCTTCGCCTACCAATGCGCAAGGTTGTAATAATGTAAACGTTTCGCTCAATGGTAGTGGTGCAAATACCTATACTTGGGCCGGTCCGCAAAGCATTCAAAACGGCGTACCATTCATTGCCACCATTACCGGAACTTATACCGTTACCGGAACCGATGTGAATGGTTGTACCTCAACCGCCACGGCCTTCGTTCAAGTAAATCCATTACCGAATGTGAGCGCCAGTGCCAACCCGGGTACTACCATTTGTCAAGGCGATCCCGTAACCTTAAGTGGTAGTGGGGCCGTTACCTATATTTGGAGCGGTGGTGCTACCAATAATGTACCCACTACACCGGCCACCACCACGGCGTATACTGTAACCGGTGCCGATGCCATTGGTTGTACCAAAACATCTACCATTTTAATTACGGTGAACCCGGCCGATAATCCTATCGTAGCCCTTAACTCGAATCCATCCGTGGCTATTGTTGGAAACAACACCAGCTTTATTGCTACAGTGCCTATTTCAACCACTGCTTATCAATTGGATTGGTATAAGAACAATACCTTCTTTACTACGACCTTCAATCCAACCAACTCCATTTCATTTGTACCGACCTCTCCGGCCGATTCGGTGTATGCCATTATGACCCCGCTTGCAGGTTGTTATAATCCCGACTTCATCAAATCGAATTCCGTGTTGATTCGCTTTACATCGGATGTTGCCGGAGTGGATGTTCCTGAAAACTTCTTGGCTTATCCAAATCCAAGCAACGGACTCATTTACCTGCAAGGGACAGAAGCCGGTGATGCGCTTGCCGTAACCGATATTTCGGGACGTGTTTTAATTGAAAAAACATTGAACGGACAAAAAGAGGAAGTCTTGAACTTAAGCAATATGAGTTCGGGTATTTACTTCGGTCGCGTAGTACGCAACGGAAAATTATGGGTTATTAAAATGGTGAAACAATAATCCGCCTAAACATTCATTTAAAAAAGGTGCCCGCAACAAGGCACCTTTTTTTATCTTCGCCTTTCAACCATGGTCGATATTTTACATAAAGCCAGCAGTTTGCGCCGCGCCATTGCCGAAGCCACCGTACACGTGTCTTCGCCCGAAACCATTACGCAAATCCGCGAACGAAAAGTGCCCAAAGGCGATGTATTGGAATTTGCTCGCGCAGCCGGATTATTCGCGGTTAAAAAAACCGCCGATGTAATTCCCGATTGCCACCCCTTGCCCATCGAGTACACCCACATTCGGTATGAATTGTTAGAGCAAGCCATTCGCCTGGAAGTAGAAGTAGCCACCATTTATAAAACCGGCGTAGAAGTAGAAGCCATGCACGGCGCCTCGGTAGTGGCCCTCACCTTGTACGATATGCTCAAGCCCATCGATACCGGCATTCAAATTCAAAACATCCAATTGCTTCAAAAATCGGGTGGTAAAAAATCGTTTAAGAACACCTTGAACACGCCACTAAAAACCGCTGTAATTGTTTGTTCCGATACCATTGCCGCCGAAAAAAAAGAAGACCGTGCCGGAAAAGCCATCATCGAATTACTTCAACAATACCAAGTAAACACCACGCATTACCAAATTATTCCCGACGAAGAAGCCGCTATTCAAGAACAAGTTCACCAAGCGGTTAGCAATCAATTCGATTTACTTATTTTTTGCGGTGGCACGGGACTCTCGCCCCGCGATATTACCCCCGAAGCCGTTCGGCCACTCATTGACCGCGAAATTCCCGGCATCATGGAAGCGGCCCGTGCTTATGGACAAGAACGCACGCCTTATGCCATGTTATCGCGCGGCTTAGCCGGCTTTTGCCAAAACACCCTGGTGCTTACCTTACCCGGTTCTACTCAAGGCGCCATTGAAAGCATGCAAGCCTTATTCCCGCATCTACTTCATATTTTTAAAGTGGCGCAAGGAGCCCGACACGATTAAATTCTGCTTATGTTGATTTTGGTTCCCACGCCCATTGGCAATTTACAAGACATTACCCTGCGCGCCATCGACGTGCTTAAAAACGCCGATGTGGTCTTGGCCGAAGACACGCGCACCTCGGGCATTTTACTAAAACATTTACAAGTACAAACCCCCTTGCGGGCCTATCATCAACACAACGAACACAAGGTATTGCAAAGTTTGGTCGATGAATTGGCCGGTGGCAAAACCATGGCCCTCATAACCGATGCAGGCACACCCGGCATTTCCGATCCGGGTTTTTTATTGGTACGCGCCTGTGTGCAACAAGGCATTGCCGTGGAGTGTCTACCCGGCCCCACCGCCTTTGTGCCGGCCTTGGTGGTGAGCGGCTTCCCCATTAATCGTTTTGTGTACGAAGGTTTTCTTCCGCTTAAAAAAGGCCGCCATACCTTATTCACGCAATGGCAAACCGAAGCCCGCGCCATCGTGTTTTACGAAAGTCCCGTGCGTTTATTAAAAACCCTCCGCGAAATCAGCACCTACCTTCCCCCCGAACGGCACGTATGCGTTTGCCGCGAAATCAGTAAGAAATTCGAAGAGCATCGCCGCGGTTCCTTCGCCGAGGTCATCGCCCATTTCGAAACGCATACCTTGAAGGGCGAAATTGTGGTGGTGATTGCCCCCGCCGATTAATCCCTCCTACTCTTACTCCTACTCTTACTCATCCCCCCCTTCTCCCTCCTCAAAGAACTTCAGAAGCGCATCCGCATCACACCATTCAGCACCCGTCGTGCTGTACGCTCCAAGGTTGGCGGGTTGTAGAGCCAGGGCATGCCCTAGACCTACCCCCGCCAACGCTTTCCGCTGCCATCACGGCTATTTTTCGGCGGCAGATTCTTTCATCATCTTTTTCTGCACCGGCCAAAAAACAATATTTGTTACACCAACCCGTAGAGACGCACCATTGTGCGTCTCACACCATTGTGCGAGTATAAGAAAGTTGATTTTCTATTATTAATATTTTAAGTAAGCGTCTGCATGTAGTGAAACGTAACAACATAAGAGGGCGAAGCGAATACGCTTCGCAGAACTACACCAAGTTGTTTTTCTTAACATCGTTTGTTTTTGTTGCGGGACGCAACAGCGTAACACTGCGAAGCGAATACGCTTCGCAGAACTAGGATATTTATCATTTCTTGTTTACCTTCGATTGTATTAATATTTTCTTATGTCATAAAAAAACTATACATGCTTTGCTCAAAATTTAAATTTCTTATAATAGCTAATAAGGTTTTTCAAATGCATTTAAATCCTGAAAGAGAATTAAACACTGTAAAATTAAACCAGTTAACCCCAGGCTTATATTTAATTAAAGTTGAAAGTAGCCAAAATGAAATTTTCATTTCTAAACTAATCATTCAACAATAGATATATGAAACATCTTTTTCTTTTATTTTTTCTGTTTTTGAATTATACTTCGTATTCTCAGGAATTTAAACGTAATTATAATTGGGGGTTAGGTTATGACCCTGTTGTTAAATTTAATTTTAACAACAATTCACTTTTAATACAAAAAGTTGAAAATAATTCTACGCCCTATTGTATATTAAGTGATGGGGCTAGCATATCTGATACTAACGGTAATTTATTGTTTATTTCAAATGGATTTATACTTTATGATTCAAATGGTTACAGCTTGCAAAATGGTTATCTTATTAACTGCCCATTAGGTAAAAAACTAGCAAATCGGTATGGTGGTGTTACATTGACTATACAAACCTCAATTATTCTTCCAAAATCAGGAAATCAATACTATGTGTTTAGTACTGGGATGAGTGATAGTGTTGCATCCAATTATATTAATGGTATTTATATGGAGTTTGATGTATTGAGTTATTGTGTTGTTGATATGGATAGTAATAATGGTAAAGGAAAAGTAATTGTGCGAGATTCTGTTTTAGCTCAAAAAAGGCATTTTGGTAATGCGGCTTTATCGGCTGTAAAACATGCTAACGGTAAAGATTGGTGGTTGGTAAAATCGGATTGTCACAATAACCGCTTTGAGGAATATTTGGTAACAGCAAACTCCATTAAAGGTCCGTTTTTTTATGAGGTAACAAGTAAAGGGGATTGGTGTTATGATTTATTCAGTACAATGGCCTTTAATCATGCCGGTACACAACTGGCGAGTGGTATGTATGGAATGACCATCAATGGCATTTATTATCGAAATCGAGTAGATCTTTACGATTTTAACCGTTGTGATGGAAGTATTGTATTTAAGCAATATTATATGCCACCCTATGATATAAGTACTTATCCAACGAGAGATATGAAGAATGGCTTCTGCTTTTCACCTAACGATAGTTTGTTATATGAAATCAACGATTATACAATCTATCAAATTGATATGCATGATACCAACCGGTATAATGCAGTATTTATTCATGGTCCTGATACACTTATTGCATATTTCCCATTTTACCAAAATGCCAAATGTGGCCCTGATGGGAAATTATATATTGGTAACCAAAATGGCACTAGAAAATACATGAGTTATATAGATAAACCCAACATAAAAGGTCTTGCATGTGAATTTATGCCACAAGGCATTTATCAACCTTATACTAATTTAAAATCACCGCCCAATATGCCCAATTATGGGTTAGGTCCCGATACTCTTAGGGTTTGTTTGCCTGTTGAGCCAACATTAGACAATTGGTTAATTTATCCTAACCCATGTAGTTCGGTGCTGTATATTAAATTCTGTTCAGGGCAAGAAAAAGTGTTGTACAATACGTTCGGGCAAAAAGTGCTCAGCACCACCGCCGATGAAATATTTGTTGGTCATTTACCTCGTGGCATGTATTATTTGCGTGCTCGCAATAGGGTTAAGAAAGTATTGGTGGAATAATTTTCCTGTTATTAATTTTTATAATAGAGTTGAAGGTACAAACTAATTACAGGAAGAGACACTAAAAACCTCATAAATCGTTTTTCCGTCCCCGCAGCGTCTCCCGCCTCGTGGACTCTGCGGTTTGCTGAATGTATTTTTCAATTTATATATAAACGGCTTATCAAACATAATGAATCAATTGACTATCGGTTGTTGTACACGCTGAATTAAACTTTAGGTTTTAGGTTTTATGTCGTTACATTATTTTCTTATTTATAAACGTAAGCTATTATTTTTTATAAGAGGCTTGGAGAATCAACGTAGTGGAATTTGCTATGGTGTGAGATTAGTGAATTGGAAGAAGTAGGAAGTTAGAAACAGAAAGAATAAGAAAGGGAATGATACGGAATAGATATTAAATTTGTTTATCTCAATAAAATGTTGTAACTTATAAGAAAGAACTTACCCTATGAACAAAAAACAAAGAACACTGGCACTATCGTCGTTTAGTGCCTATGCCCTTTTAAAACAAACCAAGTATCAAGTAGACCCTTATACACGCTGTATATTGGCCAATGCTATTGGTTTTTCAATGGCATTACAGCATAACGCAACATTAAAATTAGCCGGTATTGGATTGATGATTGGCGGGGCTTTGCAACTGATGGAAACACGACAAGGCGGAAGGATTATTCGGAATGAATCGGATGAAGATATTTATGTATTAGATGAATCGGGTGGTGTTTTTCCCCTTAAACCAAAAACAATACCTAAGCATACTATTGATGGCTTTACGATGAAAGGTTGGAACGGTGTTTTTAAAGTTTCGGATGGTGTTTATATCAACATTTTAAAAAACAAGCGGGTTGCGTATGCTGCCGGTTTTGGGAAATTAATGAATCAACATATCCGTAATGCCGGATTTAAAAATCATACCTGGGTTCAGCAACAAGCCGATGTACGCTGGGAAGCCCTTTATGCCTTTTCGGTTTGATGTTTTTTTAGTAGCGAGGATTAGTATAAGCATGAATTTTTCGAGAGGGAGTGTGTAAGAATGAGAAGCAGAATGAGAATGAGAATGAATTCTTCAGCTGAACGATGTTCCGAACGATGATGAATAGCCGCGATTGGAACAAGCTGCCGTGCAGCGTGGAAAGCGCGACGACCGCTGAACAAAGCGATGCTGATGCGCTTCAAAAAAATCGGCTACAAGCCGAAGCATAACACGACGAAGCGAAGACGCTTCGCAGAACCACAAAAAAACGCCAAGGCAAATACCTTGGCGTTCGATGTTGCGTTGGAAATTTATTTACGACAAGCCACTGATTTTTCCGTTGGCGTCGATGTCCATGTGTTCGGAGGCAGGAACGGCGGGAAGGCCGGGCATGCGCATCATATCGCCGAGGATAGGAATAACAAAGCCGGCACCGGCGGCAAATTCAAACTCGCGCACGGTTACTTTAAATCCGCTCGGACGGCCAACAACAGTTTCTTTATCGGATAATGACTTTTGCGTTTTGGCCATGCAAATGGGTAATTTATCGTAGCCTAATTCTTTAATCATTTTCAATTGCGAACGCGCGGCCGAGGCGTACTCTACCCCATCGGCACCATAAATTTCTTGGGCAATGGTGTTGATTTTTTCTTCTACCGATAAGTTCCAATCGTATAAGGGTTTGAATTGGTTCACACCGCTTTCAATTACATCGCAAACAGCTTGGGCTAAATCGCGCGTGCCTTCGCCGCCCTTGGCAAAACCATACGATACCACCGCCTTCACGCCGTGTTTTGCGCATTGCTCTTTTACGTAATTAATTTCTTCGTCGGTATCGGCAGGGAAATAATTGATGGCCACTACGGGGGTTAATCCAAACTTCTTGCAGTTTTCAATATGCTTTTCTAAGTTCTCGAAGCCTTTGCTTACGCGTTCTATACTGGGCGTGTTGTATTCATCTTTTTTGGCACCGCCGTGATGACGTAAGGCACGAATGGTGGCAACCAATACAATGGCATCGGGGGCTAAATTGCCATAACCGCATTTGATGTCCATGAATTTCTCAGCGCCTAAATCGGCACCGAAACCGGCTTCGGTTACTACATAATCGCCCAACGATAAGCCCATTTTAGTGGCCAAGATGGTATTGGTGCCTTGGGCAATATTGGCAAAGGGGCCTCCGTGTAAAATAGCGGGATTCCCTTCTAAGGTTTGCACCAAGTTCGGACGAATGGCATCTTTCAACAACAAGGCCATGGCGCCTTCGGCTTTTAAATCGCGCGCGTAAATCGGCTTCTTATCGTAAGTATACCCAACAAAAATATTGCCGAGGCGTTGCTTTAAATCGTCGATGTTTTTGCTCATACACAAAATGGCCATTACTTCCGAGGCCGGGGTGATGTTGAAGCCATCTTCGCGGGGAATGCCGTTGGCCGTACCGCCAATGCCAATAATGATATGGCGCAGACTGCGATCGTTCATATCCATAACACGTTTCCATTTTATGGTGCGTGGATCGATGCCGAGATTGTGTTGTTTGTTTTGAAGATTATTATCGATTAAAGCGGCCAACAAATTATTGGCTTTTTCAATGGCGGAGAAGTCGCCTGTGAAATGGAGGTTGATATCTTCCATTGGAATTACTTGCGAATAGCCACCACCGGCCGCTCCGCCTTTAATACCAAATACCGGACCGAGAGACGGTTCGCGCAATACCACCACAGCTTTTTTCCCAATTTTATTTAAGCCTTCGTTGAGCCCAATAGACACCGTGGTTTTTCCTTCGCCGGCGGGGGTTGGATTAATAGCCGATACTAAAATGAGTTTGGCTTTTTTAATTTTTTCTTCGTCAATCAGTTCAAGGGGCAATTTGGCTTTATGCTTTCCGTAGTAATACAAATCGTCTTCGGTGATGCCAATTTTGGCGGCAATATCGCGAATGGGTTGAATGACGGCAGCTTGCGCAATGTCTAAATCGGATGGAAACATGCTATTGGTTTTAAACGTGTGAAAACCAAATATAAGTCAAACGGCCAAGATGCGCAATAGCTTAGGCATGCATAGCCAAGCCTAAAAGCAACCAGCCCATTACAATTAAAGGCGCTGGAATACGATTATAGACCAACAATAAAAACGTGATGCCGATTACCACAACGTTTGTCCACTCGAAAGGAATGGAACGAAATAAAATATACCCCGAGGCCCACATAATACCCACCACCACGGCGTGAATACCTTCTAAGGCACGAAAGATGACGGTGTATTGTTTGAGGTTTTGATAAATAGGAAAGAAAAATAAAATCAATAAAGTGCTGGGTAAAAACACGCCACCCACGGCCACCAAGGAGCCCACAATTTGTGCGGGCCAGCCAAAACTCCGCATGGTGAGTCCGCCCACATACGAACAAATGGAAAACACCGGACCGGGTATGGCATTAATCATACCGGCACCGGTGAGGAATTCGGAAGGGGTGAGGTATTGGCCAATTTGCAAATGTTCGGGACGAATAACAAACTGTTCGTACATCATGGGAATGAGTACGTGTCCACCACCGAATACAATGGACCCGAAGCGATAAAAGTTTTCGAACAAGTTGAACAAGCGGGCGTATTGCCATTGTTGCACGCGGGCTAATTCCGATAAGGTTCCTGCAATGGCGAAGATGAAAAAGAACCACCCGATATTAATCCAACGAATGGGTTTGCGCACTTGTTGTATAGCGGGAATGCGTTTGTTACTGAAATTCGAAACAATGCCTCCGGCAATAATCACCAAGGGGAAAACCCAAGGCGAACGAATGGTAGCGGTTAATAATAAAGCACCCAGCATAATGCCATAGGTGGCTTTGTGGTTAACGCTTAAGCGCATTACTTTATAAGCGGCGTACACCAAAAAGCCCACGGCCATGGGTTGTACGAATTTGAATAGGTTGGATGCCACATCGCGGGCGTTCACGTATTGCACCAAGAAGGAAAGTCCCATCATGAGCAAGGAGGCCGGCAAAATCCAAATAAGCAGGGTAACAATAGCCAAGGGAATGCCCCCGCGTTTGTACCCAATTAGGGTAATGGTTTGGGTAGAAGATGGCCCGGGGAGCATTTGGCAAAAGGCCATATAATCGAGGAGCTCTTGTTCGGTAACGTCTTTGCGTTTTTCCACAAAGGTCTTCATCATCATTCCGATGTGGCTTTGCGGTCCGCCAAAGGCCGACAAGGAATACAGCAAAACCTGTTTCAAAAAAGGGATATGACGAATGAGCGACACGAAATTCAAAGATAGTACGCCCACCCCGAATATTTTAGCGATTAACCATTGACGTATGGTATTTTTGTGGCATGACGCTTCAACGCCAGGTTTCTTTGTTGCCGCTTACCACCTTTCATTTAGCGGCTGTGGCCAACGAATTGATTCAAGTAAACACCCTTGCCGAATTGCTCGAAGTTCGTAACGATTCGGTAGACCACGCGGTAGACTGTTTGTTTTTAGGCGGGGGTAGTAATGTATTAATTACAGCCCCTATAAAACAGCGGGTGATACGGAATAGCTTGAAAGGCATTGAGATAGTTCATGAAACCGAAGACCATATTGATATTGCCTTTGCTTCGGGCGAAAATTGGCACGAATGTGTAATGTGGTGTGTGGACCGTGGTTATGGCGGTATTGAAAACTTGGCCTTAATACCAGGCACCATTGGGGCGGCCCCCATGCAAAACATAGGTGCCTATGGAGCCGACATATCGCAGGTGTTGTTGTTTGTAGACACCCTTGAATGGGCCACGGGCGAAGCACGGCGCTTTAGCGCAGAAGCCTGTGCCTTGGGGTATAGAGACAGTTACTTTAAACACGAAGGAAAAAATAAATTCTTTATTACACGGGTAGCGTTGCGCTTAAGCAAAAAACCCAAGTATTGTATTGATTATGGCGATGTGCAACAAGTGCTTCGCGAGCAATTCAACAACGAAATTAATTTGCATACCATTGCCCAAAGCATCATGCACATTCGGCAATCGAAATTGCCCAATCCCGATGAATTAGGCAATGCCGGCAGTTTTTTTAAAAACCCGGTAATACCCGCTTTGGAGGCGGAGAAGCTGAAACAAACTTACCCCAACATGCCGCAATACCCAAATAACGATGGGGTTAAAATACCCGCCGCGTGGTTGATTGAACATGGTGGACCCGAAGCGGGGGTATCGTGGAAAGGCTATCGCCGAGGGGCTTGTGGGGTGCACCAAAAGCAGGCCTTGGTATTGGTGAATTATGGCGGGGCGCAGGGCGAGGACATTCTTCGTTTATCGAGCGATATTATGGCCGATGTGCAAGCAAGGTTTGGTATTGCGTTGGAACGAGAAGTCAATATCTGGTAAAAACAGGGCGGGTGCGAGAAAGCGAGTGCGAGGTAAATTAACATTTGGGTAATTAATGTTAATTCGCCCTGTTTGCAAGGGTTTACACC
>JBPCSZ010000101.1:0-12398 GCA_051006655.1 Chitinophagaceae bacterium | reverse complement strand
CGAGCAATAAGAAAATAGAAAAACCCACTATCCTCATCACCAACGACGATGGCGTAACCGCTCCGGGAATTGCCGCCTTGGTGGAAGTAGCCAAACAATTTGGTCGCGTGGTGGTGGTAGCCCCCGATGCACCACAATCGGGTATGGGACACGCCATTACCATTGGTAAACCCTTGCGTATTAATCCGGTGCATTTGTTTGGTGATGTTGAAGCATACCAATGTTCAGGTACGCCGGTAGATTGTGTGAAATTAGCCGTTGATAAAATTTTGCATAAAAAACCCGACTTCTGTTTTAGTGGTATCAATCATGGTTCCAATGCCTCCATCAATGTAATTTATTCGGGCACGATGAGTGCGGCTATGGAAGCGTCTATTGAACATATTCCGGCCGTGGGCTTTTCGTATTTAGATTATAGTTTCGATGCCGATTTTTCGATAGCCCAACAAGTAGCCCACGAAATGATGCATCATTTAATAAAAGGCGATTTGCCCAAGCACGCCTTGTACAACGTGAACATTCCAAAAATTACTTCGAAGCAGTATAAAGGTTTAAAAATTTGTCGGCAAGCCAATGCCAAATGGAAAGAAAGTTTTGTGGAGCGCATCGATCCACATGGTAAAAAATATTATTGGTTAACCGGCGAGTTTGTGAATATGGATAAAGGGAAAGACACCGATGTGTGGGCCCTCGATCATCACTACGCTTCGGTAGTACCGGTGCAATACGATTTAACGGATTATAAGTTGTTGGCAACACTACCAAAACTGTAAGCAGTTTCAGGGAGCAGTGAGCAGTTTTATAACATGCTTACTTCCTCGCTGAGGTCTCCCGAAGCCTCTCGCTTTCGTCTGCCTCAGGCAGATTACTCGCACTGTATTTTATCACAGAGGTTAGGAGGTGATTTCACGGAGGTTTCGAGGTAATGAGGCTAGAAACTCGCTTACGCTTCGTTACTCGCTCTGTATTTTTAAATCGCTAAAAATGCCAATTTTTATCGGAAATAAAAAAGCTATGCATCGGCATCAAATTATTGGGCTTCGGTAGATAGAACCAAACTATTGAACTTAACTCATCGGTTTAATTATGTTTTTATTTCTACGATAAAAATCGTCATTTTCTTAACGCTATTTTTCTCGGGCCGAAATCCGAGATTGATAATGGTGTATTACCAGTTCGCTGTTTGCTGAAACTGTTCACTGTTTTTATTTCTACGATAAAAATCGTCATTTTCTTCACGCTATTTTTCTCGTGCCGTTCTATATTTTCCATGTTCTGTGTCTTCACAAAACATACGTTCTGTAAATGATTTTTTAATTCATTGTTCGAGATGCGGCAAGCCTAACATCTCGAACAGCACACGGTGAAGTTTATTCTGTTAATTCTGTCCATCCTGTCCTGCCTTTTCTGTCTATCGATGATTAAAGTGACGATCGATGCCCAATAGCCGCGGGTGCAACGGAAAGCCCGGAACTGCCTCGGGCAGTGAGGACTTGCAGTGAAACACGCGACGGGTGCTGAAGCCGGTTCAACCGATGCGCTTCAAAAAAAATTACTTGCGTACGTAGACCACAAATTTGTTTTCGAAATAAGATTCGTTGAAGAGTTGTTGGATTTCCCAAACCGATGGACGCGTGCCACTTTCGGAAATCTCTTGATGCAAATCGCCGCCTTTTAAACAAATTAATCCATTGGCTAAATCGCAATCGTTGTGCTTGCCCACTTTGATGTGCGGACGAGCCCAGCGCCATAATTCGCCTAATGGAGCCACGGCGCGACTCACCACAAAATCGAATTGATTTTTAGGTTGCACATCTTCTGCTCGTCCCCAATGGGTTTTTACATTCTTGAGTTCTAACGCTTCGGCCACGGCATTCACCACATCGAGTTTTTTACGGATACTATCGACCAATAAAAATTCAACATCCGGATAATGTATGGCCAAGGGAATTCCGGGAAAGCCCCCACCCGTGCCTATGTCCATAATTTTTTGATTCGGCGCAAACTGCGTTACCGCCGCAATGGACAAACTATGCAAGACGTGGTGCAAATAAATTTCTTGAATATCCTTGCGCGAAATCACATTGATGCGTTGATTCCACTCGGTGTACAAGGGCAATAATTGTTGAAACTGTTGGCGTTGTTTTTCGGTATAATCGTCGAAATAGCGGGTAATTATTTCCAATGTTTGGGGGTTTTAAAGAAGATGGTGCCGAGGTGGCGGATGTTGTAAAATAAGTAATAAATATCGAAGACGGGAATGAGGGGCACTAAATCGGCGCCGTCGAGTTTGCGGAAACAAGCGCGGAATAAGATGAGGTGCAAGAGAAAACGCCCGCCCCAAACCGGTAAAACGAATAAATAGGTTGTAGGAAAAAAGAGCAAAGCAATGAAGCAGGCCCAAAAGAAAAAGTGACTCATGGCATAGAGTCCAAGTAAAAACTTATGCTTAAACCGATAGTGTTTACCGGTGCTCAAGTGACGGGCTTTTTGGATATACCAATATTCGGCATTCGTTTTCGGTTCGGAACGCATGAAGGTTTCGGGGTGAATGCGGATGGTGGTATTGCCGGCATTGGCCACTTGGTTGATGAATAAATCATCGTCGCCCGAGGCAATGTGGTTGTGCGAGGAAAATCCTTTGTTGTTGAAAAATAAACTGCGGGTATAGGCTAAATTTCGGCCCACGCCCATGTAGGGCAATCCGGCCATGGCGTATGATAAATATTGCATGGCGGTGTGGATGGTTTCGAACCGAATGCGTTTGTTGAGCCAGCCTTTGTGGCGTTTGTATGGACTATACCCCAATACAATTTGCTTCTTTGAACTAAAGCCGGCGGCCATGCGCGCGAGCCATTGGTTGGAATCGGGCGTGCAATCGGCATCGGTGAGCAAACAATGTTCGTAATAGGCCGATTTAATGCCAATGGAAAGCGGAAATTTTTTGCCCGGAATATGCTTGGCTTCTTGGGTTAAATGCACCACCCGCAAATGGGCGTATTCTTCGCAAAGGCGATTGAGGAGGTAAAAGGTATCGTCTTCGGAATTATCGTTGATGACCAAAACTTCGAAGGCGGGCTGTCCGTTGCGGTGATAATCCTGATTCAGCCATAATGGGAGATTTTTGGTTAAATTTGCTTCTTCGTTGAAGGCGCATATAATGAGGCTAATGGGTTGGCGTTGTTGAGCATCGGGAGCTGTTTCGGTTCTACTGCGACGCAAGGCTAAACGCAAGAAGAAGAACAAGTAGTAAAAAAGCAAGATCAGCGTAAAGGACCAAAAACAAATCAATAAAACGTGACTGACGGGTATATACGGCATAGCGTTCAAAAATAGGAAAAAGCATGCGATTTGAACTCAAGGCGAGTGATAAAGAAACAAAAGCCCGCGCCGGAATTTTAGAAACCGACCATGGCAGCATTGAAACGCCCATTTTTATGCCCGTGGGCACCGTGGGCACTGTAAAAGGCGTTGGCGCACAAGCCTTGAAAGAGCAAGTGCAAGCCCAAATAATTTTAGGTAATACTTATCACTTGTATTTACGTCCGGGCACCGATATTTTACACCAAGCCGGTGGTTTACACCGTTTTTCCGATTGGAATCGGCCTATCCTCACCGACAGTGGCGGATTTCAGGTGTTTAGTTTGAGTGGTATTCGGAAAATACGCGAAGAAGGCGTTGAATTTCGTTCGCATATTGATGGTTCGAAGCATTTGTTTACGCCCGAAAATGTGATGGATATTCAGCGTAAAATTGGGGCCGATATCATCATGGCCTTCGATGAATGTACGCCCTACCCTTGCGAATATAATTATGCCAAACAATCGATGCATATGACCCACCGCTGGTTGAGTCGCTGTAAAACCCGTTGGCAAGAAACACCCGATTTGTATGGACACCAACAACATTTGTTTGGCATTGTACAAGGCAGTACCTACAAAGATTTACGGCAACAAAGTGCGGAATACATTGCGTCGATGGATTTGCCCGGGAATGCTATTGGTGGACTCAGCGTGGGTGAACCCGCCGAGGAAATGTATGCCATGAGCGAATGGGTTTGTTCCATTTTGCCCGAAAACAAACCCCGTTATTTAATGGGCGTTGGTACACCCGTGAATATTTTAGAGAATATTGCTTTGGGTATCGATATGTTCGATTGTGTAATGCCCACGCGCAATGGCCGTAATGGGATGTTGTTCACCACCGAAGGCATTATCAATATCAAGAACAAAAAATGGGAAAACGATTTTAGTCCGCTCGACCCCGGCTTAGATGCCTTCAACGGCGTTTCCTATACCAAAGCTTACATGCGGCATTTGTTTGTATCGGGCGAATTATTAGGCTTACAAGTGGCCAGTATTCAGAACTTGGCCTTTTACTTGCATCTAGTGAAAGAAGCCCGTGCCCACATTTTGGCCGGCGATTTCAGCACCTGGAAAAATCAAACCGTTAAACGCATTGGCACCCGCTTATAATGAAGAACCACACCGAATTATTACAAGGCTTAGAAAAGCGATTTCATCAGTACCCGCAACGGCATGAAGGGCTTGATTGGCAAGCTGTTTTGAAATTGATCAAAACTAAAAAAACGTTGATAGACACTTTAGCTTGGATGGAAGACAGTGGCGGAGAACCCGATGTGCTTAACTTGGATGGGAAATTAGCCTTTGTGGATATGGCGACTGAATCGCCTAAAGGCCGACGCAGTTTGTGTTACGATGAAGCCGGTTTAAAAAGCCGAAAAGATTTTCCGCCCCAAGGCGATGCGGTTGGTTTGGCGCAAACCTATAATGTGCAATTATTGAATGAAGCGCAATATGCCTATATACAAACGTTTGGTCCGCTCGATAACAAAACCTCTTCGTGGATCGATACTCCCGCGCCCTTGCGTTCCTTGGGTGGCGCCTTGTTTGGCGAATACCGTTATGGCCGCGTTTTTACTTTTCATAATGGGGCGGGTTCCTATTATGCGGCCCGTGGTTTTCGGGTGGTATTATGGCTTCAAGACTAATTCAAACAATTGAAAATAGCGTATCTTAGTGCCTCAACTTTTTAAGGTATGAAGCAATTATTGATTCTGTCGCTTTGTTTTATTAGCATGAGTTTCAGTGCCGAAAAATCGGCCTATCGTTTATACTCCGCCCAAGGCAAATCGGTTCGCTATGAACAACTGCTAAAGCAAGCATCCGAAGCCGATATTGTATTGTTTGGCGAATTGCATAATAATCCCATTGCGCATTGGTTGCAATATGAACTCACCAAGGACTTGCACGAACAAGTGGGCAAAGAACTGGTCTTGGGGGCTGAAATGTTTGAGAGTGATGACCAATTGGTAGTGAACGAATATTTACAAGGCCGTTTATCGGATAAGTCGTTCAAAGACGAATGCAAATTATGGCCCAATTACACCACCGATTATAAGCCCTTAATGGACTTTGCCAAGAAGAATGGTTTACCTTTTATTGCCACCAATATTCCGCGTCGGTATGCGAGCATGGTGTTTAATCGGAGTGTGAAAGTATTGGATAGTTTGTCGGACGATGCCAAGCGTTGGATGTGTCCCCTACCCTATGCCTACGACCCGGAATTGCCTTGCTATAAAAATATTGGACAAGCAGCGGGCATGCATGGTGGTGAAAATTTACCCCGTTCACAAGCCATTAAAGACGCTACTATGGCGCATTTCATTTTGAAAAATTACCACCGCGGCAATGTGTTCTTGCATTACAATGGCAGTTACCACAGCAATAACCACGAAAGCATTGTTTGGTATTTAAAACAAAAATACCCCAACTTGAAAATCCTCACCATTGCTACGCAAGAACAAAGCGATGCCAGCGTATTCGATGAAGAAGACCGCGATTTGGCCGACTTCATTATTTACGTTCCCGAAACCATGACCAAAACGCATTAATCCAATTTAGATTTCGTTCGTATGAAGCCACTGTTTTTATTGTTGAGTATTTTGTGGGCCAACACATTGTCGGCACAAATTTTAGACACCCTCGTGAAGAAGCACCTCCAGGCCATAGGTGGTGTGAATGCCTGTGCTAATTTGGCCCCGTATCAAGCCCAATATGTGTATGAATCGGTGGGCGATAAAACGGAAATAGAGGTGTATCGTGGACAAGGCAAGCAAATACGGGTAAATAAAAAATATTATTATCGGGAACAACCCATTCAAGCCGGAAAAGTATTTTTCGATGTGGTGAATGAACAGGGGGCTTGGTCGTTCCGCCCCGATCAGGAAGATACCCTCCCCCACGCCGTTTCGAATTATGAAGCCGAATTTATTTTATCGAGTTACGATTGGTTAGACCCCTTGGTGGAATACACCAAAAAGAAAATCCGCATCGATTATTTAAGCACCGAGTATTTCAACGAAACCTTTTACCACAAACTCTTGGTTTTCTATGCCAACGGCAAACAAGAATATATTTTTCTTCATCCCGAAACCTTCCTCATCGATCGGCGCATTGTGAACGATCCTTCGGTGGACGACGACAAAACCATCGTATCGTATACCCGCGTGGCCAATTCTTGTTTATTACCCAAAGAAGTGCAAGTGGCCAACAGTCGCTTAACGCTAAAATCTTTGAACACCTTGAAAACAGTGAATTCCACTTGGTTTTCAGCGCCTAAAAAGTTCAAATAGGCACTATTTTGAATTGTTAATGATGTGTAAATAGGTGCTTAGAATATACCTGAGCGGGAATCGCTGACGTTTTCATGTCAAACCATTTGCCCATGCCCAATTTTACACCGGAACATCTTTTATTGTATTTATTCGACGAATTGGCTGAACCGCTCCGGCCACAATTAGAAAAAGCCCTTCGCGAAAGTCCCGAATTACAACGTGAACTCCACGCCTTATACGATGGCATGGCCCAACTCGCCCCCCTTTCCTTTTCCCCCGATTCCCATTTATTGGAGGAAGTGCTTTCGAAAGAAAAAGTAAACGCCTAAATATTTAGGTCAACACTCGCTCCCGCTTTCCCGCACTCGCACTGATTTTTACGCACTCGCACTGATTTTTGCGCACTCGCACTGATTTTTTGCGTGCCACCACAAACCGCCGCTCTCGCATTCGCTTCCGCTTTGGTTTGTGCTGTCGGGCTTTACTCTCCAAGCTTGCGCTCGTGCCTCACGCAAGGCTTTCCGCTGCAATCCCTCACGCGGGGTCTAGGGAAAATTAATGTACTATCTCGCCCCGTAATGTACCGGAGTTATAACTCGTAATTAATACATTCACGTACATGCCCGTTTCAGTATGTTCTTTCGGGAATACCACCATTTTATTGGTATCGGTACGGCCACAAAATTCCTCGGGATTTTTCTTCGATGGCCCTTCCACTAAAACGCGGTGTGTTTTACCTAAATCGGCCGCATTGCTTTCCAAACCGTGTTGACGGTGTAAGGCAATAATTTCATTCAAACGGCGATTTTTAATATCGGCGGGAACATCGTCCTCGTATCGACGAGCCGCCAAGGTGCCCGGACGTTCACTGTAAGCAAACATATAGGCATAATCGTAACGGCAATAATGCATCACATCGAGGGTATCTTGATGGTCTTCTTCTGTTTCAGTACAAAAGCCGGTAATGATATCGGTACTGATGGCACAACCCGGGAGTATTTCACGAATCCGATCGACTTTATGCAAATACCATTCTTTGGTATAGGTTCGGTTCATGCGTTGTAAAATACGGGTACTGCCACTTTGTAAGGGCAAGTGAATATACTTGCAAATATTATCGAATTTCGCCATCGTGTGCAATACCTCATCGGTAATGTCTTTCGGGTGCGAAGTACTAAAACGAATGCGTAAATCGGGACTCAGCAAGGCTACTTTTTCCAATAATTGGGCAAAGCTCACCACCTCGCCGGTACTTTGGTTTTCCCAACGGTAGGAATCCACGTTTTGTCCCAATAGCGTGACTTCTTTATAGCCATTGTCTAATAAATCTTGCACTTCACGTACAATAGAATCGGCTTCGCGACTGCGTTCACGGCCACGGGTAAAGGGCACCACGCAGAAACTGCACATATTATTGCAACCCCGCATAATGCTTACAAAACTGCTCACGCCTAAATGGTCTAAGCGAACGGGATTAATATCGGCATAGGTTTCCTCGCGACTCAACAACACATTCACCGCTTTTTGACCACCCGAGGCTTCCGCCACCAAGGCCGGCAAGGTGCGGTAGGCATCCGGACCAATTACGATATCTACCAATTTCTCTTCTTCCAATAATTTTTCCTTCAAGCGTTCGGCCATACAACCCAATACCCCCACCAATAAACGGCGGTTTTTCTCTTTCAATCCTTTAAAATGAACGAGTCGGTTGCGGATGGTTTGTTCTGCTTTTTCACGAATGGAGCAAGTATTCACCAAAATCAATTGGGCTTCTTCAATTTGGGTGGTAGCCCCAAAGCCTACTTCGTGTAAAATGGAGGCCACAATTTCACTGTCGTTGAAATTCATGGCACAGCCATAGCTTTCAATATAGAATTTCTTGGCCGCATGGGCATTATGCGCCGAGTCTAAGGCCGAGCCTTGACGGGTTTCATCGATGGTTTTATCGGGCATGTTGAACATGTAATCCGGAATTTATTTTAAGGACAGCGAAGATACATTATTCCTACTACATGCTTATGAGGCCCATTTTTATAAAACTTATTGGCTATTTACAAGTTCCACCTTACCTTTGGGGTCAGTAGGTTATTTATGTGAAATTACGAGCCCACCGCAAGGTGGGCTTTTATGTTGCATTTAACTTACATTTACACCTCAATTCTACCTCATGCCTTGTCTTTTTTTCCGTGCTTTATCCATTCTTGGTATTTCCGCTTGTTTATTTTCTTGTAGCAACGAAGCTCCCGATGTGGTGAGTGTGGCCTCGAACAGTAAAATCAACATGCGTTCTGAAGGTCCGGAGGAAATGATATTTGGACAAAGTGGGTATATTGTTAACTTGCCCGGTATTTATACTATCACCGAAACCAAAGGCAAAGAAGGGCAATTGGGTTATACCATTAGCAGTCAAGACAGCAGTAACCATGTGTTTGGCTTTGTTGAAATTAAAAAAGGCTTGGGCATCAAACCGAAATCTACCGCAGGCGATAAACCTTTTACAAAAGCCTTGTTCAATGGCAATGAAACGCAATGGATGATGCACCGAACCGAAACAGGGTATTTTGAAGCCTATACCCCTACCGATAAGGATATTCGCGCTTTGGTGAGCAGCGATCGGGAGCAAGAAGTACGGGAGTTGGTGATGTTGCTGGCAACGTTTAGAAAAGGGTAAAATCGTCATTTTCTTAACGCTATTTTTCTCGTGCCGGTCCTAGATTGATGATTGTGCTAATACTGTTCGCTGCTTCGCTGGAACTGTTCCCTCAATTGTTCGGCTTTGCCGGCATCTCGAACGATGAATATTTTCATTCTGTGAATGAATAATGTGGTTTATTTAAATCTTATTTTCCACTTTTTTTAAAAAAAGTGGAGCAAAAAACTTCGGCTTTCGAAAAATCGCTAAAAATGCCAATTTTTATCGGAAATAAAAAAGCTATGCGTCTTCATCGCTTTTTTCGTCTTCGGTAGATAGAACCAAACGAATGAACATTATTCATCGGTTTAATTGTGTTTTTATTTCTACGCTAAAAATCGTCATTTTCTTAACGCTATTTTTCTCAGGCCGTCCTTCATACTCCTGTTCGCTGTTTGCTGAAACTGTTTACTGTTTAGAGAAGCCCTTGTTGGTTTTATCACCAACAAGATTCATTAGTTTAATCAAAACTATTCGTTCCACTTTTTTTAAAAAAAGTGGAGCAAAAAACTTCGGCTTTCGAAAAATAGCTAAAAATGCCAATTTTTATCGGAAATAAAAAAGCTATGCGTCTTCATCCCTTTTTTCGGCTTCGGTAGATAGAACCAAACGAATGAACATTATTCATCGGATTAATTATGTTTTTATTTCTACGCTAAAAATCGTCATTTTCTTAACGCTATTTTTCTCAGGCCGGAGTCTGAGCCTAGATTAATGTTGGTGAAACTGTTCGCTGTTCGCTGAAACTGTTCCCTGTCTTTAGTATGATTCAAAAAAAAGAGGGAGTGTTTTCTCCCTCTTTTTAATTTTCAATTTCTTATTTATCGACGCTCGTAAATAGCTTCTTTCATTTCAGCTACCAAGTCGCTCACGAGTTTCATACCTTGGTCGCCCTGGCTTTGCAAGCGCAAGGATACCGATTGCTCGTTCATTTCTTTTTCACCAATAATGAACATATAAGGCACTTTGGCTAATTCCGCATCGCGAATCTTCTTCCCGATTTTTTCATTGCGGTCGTCAATTTCGGCACGAATACCGGCCTTCTTACATTCTTTCAATACCCATTGGGCATAGTCCATAAACTTATCGCTGATGGCTAAAATTTTCACTTGCAAAGGCGAAATCCATAATGGGAATTTACCGGCATAATGTTCCAACAAGAACCCAATGAAACGCTCGTGGGTACCTAATGGCGCACGGTGAATAATCAATGGAATTTCCGGTTTGTTGTCTTGTCCGGCAAAACTTAAATTGAAACGCTTGCCTTGGGCAAAATCCACTTGGTTGGTGGCCAAGGTAAATTCGCGACCAATAGCGCTCCAAATTTGTACGTCAATTTTTGGACCATAAAAGGCGGCTTCGTCTTGCACTTCCACAAACGGAATACCACTTTCAATCAAAACATTACGCACCATGGTTTCGGTTTCCTGCCACAATTCCGGTTCGTTGATGTATTTCTGTCCCAACTTAGCCGGATCGTGCAACGATAAACGCATCACGTATTTATCAATCCCGAAAATCTTGAAATACTTCAAATACATGTCATTCACCGCACGAAATTCATTCCCGAATTGTTCGCGGGTGCAATAAATGTGGGCATCGTTCATATGCAAGCAACGTACCCGCATCAAACCAAACAACTCACCGCTTTGCTCGTAACGGTAACAGGTACCGTATTCGGCTAAACGCAAGGGCAAATCTTTGTAAGAACGGGGTTCGGCATCAAAAATTTTGTGGTGGTGCGGACAGTTCATCGCCTTGAGGTAATACTTGGTACCATCCAATTCCATGGGCGGGAACATACTGTCTTGGTAGTATGGTAAGTGTCCGCTGGTGAGATACATACTCTCTTTCGCAATATGCGGTGTAACCACACGCTTATAGCCTTGGTCTTCTTCGGTTTCCTTGGCCAATTTTTCCAACTCTTCAATAATGATGGTACCGTTCGGCATCCACAAGGGCAAGCCTTGGCCAACATCATCATCGAAACAGAAAATGGACATGTCTTTCCCCAATTTGCGGTGATCGCGTTTGCGGGCTTCCTCCAACATCGTTAAATGTTCTTCCAATTGCTTGGCATTGGGGAAGGTTACACCATATAAACGGGTCAACATTTTGTTTTTCTCATCGCCTTTCCAATAGGCTCCGGCCACATTGGTCAATTTAATGGCCTTAATTAAGCCGGTGTGTGGAATATGCGGTCCGCGACACAAATCGGTGAAATTCCCTTGTTTGTAAAAGGTGATTTTCCCGTCTTCGAGGTTGTGCAATAAATCGAGTTTATATTCGTCGTTCTTCTCGAAGAAATAACTCACGGCATCTTTCTTGGCAATTTCTTCGCGAATGAAGGGATTGTTTTGCTTGGCCAATTCCGCCATTTTAGCTTCAATAGCGGCCAATTGGTCTTCACCTACGGTGTGTTCGCCAAAGTCGATATCGTAATAAAAACCATTATCAACGGGAGGTCCCACCCAAAATTTAACCCCGGGGAATAAGGCTTCCACGGCTTCAGCCATTAAGTGGGCCGAGCTGTGCCAAAACGTACTTTTTGCACCGGCATCATCCCAGGTCAATAATTTCAAGGTCGAATTGGTGTGAATCGGACGGGTAAGGTCCCACACCTCACCATTAATTTCAGCGGCCAAGACTTTCTTGGCCAATCCTTCACTAATCGATTTGGCAATATCGAGGGCTGAAGTTCCTGCTTCAACCGAACGGGTATTGCCATCGGGTAATGTAATTGTTATCATACGGGTGCAAAGGTAAGGCGAAGCCTGCGATTGGCATAAGTTCAATTGTGCTATTTTTCTCGGGCCGAATCGAGTTAAATTAAAACAAAATTACACTCCAGTTGGTCGTAGGGGCGTGCCCTCGTGGCCGCCCGCGGAAAAAATATTTTCATTTATTTCGTTCTACTTTTTTTCTTGATAAAAAAAGTAGCAAAAAAATCAAGGCTTTCGAAAAATAGCTAAAAATGCCAATTTTTATCGGAAATAAAAAAGCTATGCATCTTCATCAAATCATTGGGCTTCGGTAAATAGAACCAAGCGGTTTAATTCTATTTGGCGG
>JBPCSZ010000100.1:0-24938 GCA_051006655.1 Chitinophagaceae bacterium | reverse complement strand
CATGCTGTATTGGGTGGCGTGTTGCACGGCGTGGCCACATTCGTGAGCGGCAACGGCGGCGGCACTTACGCTACGGCCTTCGTAAACATCCGGACTTAAATTCACGGTTTTGTCGAGCGGATTGTAATGGTCCGACAAAAATCCGGGAGTTGAAATCACTTTCACGTCATATATGCCATTATCCTGCAACATGCGTTCGGCAATTTCACGACCACTGAGGCCATTGCGTAAGCCAAATTGACTGTATTCGGTGAATTTTGATTTTAGGCGGTTGCTGACATACATGCCCACAAGGAACATAATACCCGCAATAAGATAGTAACCCATCATAGTTGTATCGATTTTTAGGTGATGCTAACAAATATAAGCCCTATGCGGTTTTTTACTCCAATTACGCCATAATGACACTAAATTTTAACAAAATTGTGACATTAAGACATTATTTTATCTTTTAATGTGTTCACTGAGGTGAATATTTCAGAAAATTATTTTTGAAATCCGTTTTTTGTGCTGTACTTTAGCATTGAATTTTATGGGTTAGTAAGAATGGGCTACCGGTCATCGGTGGCCCTTCTTCATTTTTAAGTACCTGCTTTTTTAGTTTTAATTTTGAATGGATGAATGAATTTGAGGTGGCAAACAATCCACATCAAATTGAAAAAACGAATATCATGGCGAAAGCAAAATCCTCTTTTTTTTGTCAACAGTGCGGACACGAAAGTGCCAAGTGGCAAGGTAAATGTTCGGCCTGTGGAGCTTGGAATAGTTTTGCCGAAGAACCGGTGGTGAAGGAAAATAAAAAAGCACTTTGGCAAGAAGGAAGAACTTCAATGCCGGAAGGTCATGCACATAAACTCAACGATATTGAATTAACCGAAACGCATCGCCTGGTTTCACCCGATGTGGAATTGAATCGGGTATTGGGAGGTGGCATTGTGCCGGGCTCGGTAGTATTGGTTGCGGGTGAACCGGGCATCGGCAAGAGTACCTTGTTTTTGCAAATCAGTTTGCAGTTGAAAGGCATACGCGTGTTGTATGTGAGTGGTGAAGAAAGTTTGCAACAAATCAAAATGCGGGCCGATCGGATTGGTATTGATCAAGACGATTTTTATTTACTCACCACATCCGAAACGAAAGTTTTATTTCAAGAAGTAAAAAAAGTTAAGCCCAACTTATTGGTGATTGATTCAATTCAAACCTTAGAATCGCCCTTTATTGATAGTGCCCCGGGCAGTGTGAGTCAAGTGCGCGAATGCACCGCCGAAATTGTACGTTACGCCAAAGCCACGGCTACACCGGTTTTCATAATCGGACACATCACCAAAGAAGGTACCATTGCCGGTCCAAAAGTATTGGAACACATGGTGGATACCGTCTTGTATTTTGAAGGCGATCGGCATTATGCTTACCGCATGTTGCGCACCACTAAAAATCGGTTTGGCAATGCCGGCGAATTAGGCATTTACCAAATGGCCGAACAAGGTTTACAAACGGTATTGAATCCGTCCGATATATTAATAACCCAAAAAGACGATACCTTAAGTGGCATTGCCATTGCGGCCACCATCGAAGGTGCGCGTCCATTATTAATTGAAACCCAAGCCTTGGTAACTCAATCGGCTTATGGTACACCACAACGTACTGTGAGTGGTTTCGATTTACGTCGTTTACAATTGTTATTGGCCGTATTGGAAAAACGCGGTGGCTTTCATTTTGGCATGAAAGATGTGTTCTTGAATATTGCCGGTGGTTTACGCGTAGAAGATCCCGCCATCGATTTGGCGGTATTGAGCGCCTTGCTTTCTTCGTATGAAGACAAACCTCTTTCAGGAAAAATTTGCTTTGTAGGGGAAGTGGGTTTGAGTGGCGAAATTCGTGCCGTGAACCGCATTGAACAACGTTTGGCCGAAGCCGAAAAATTAGGATTCGATACGGTCGTGATTTCTAAATTCAATACCATCAACCGCACTTATGCCACCGGTATGCAATTAATTCAGTTGGGCAAAATTGAAGAATTGTATAATTTGCTGTTTTAACCAAACCTAAATTCAAATGCTGAACCTACTGAGAATGGCCCTACGGGGACTGTTGGAATTATTGTATCCCAACCTGTGTTTGTGGTGCCGTAAATCCCTCATTCAAGGCGAAACCCACCTTTGTTTGCGTTGTTTTATGCACTTGCCCCAAACAAATTTCTATCATCATCCGGAGAATGCCATTGAGCAACGCTTACGCGGACGGGTTCGTATTCAAGCGGCTGCCTCGGTGTATTTCTTTTCCAAAACGAGTGCCATACAAACGGTATTGCATGCCTTGAAATACAGAAACAACAAAGCCTTGGGGGTTTATTTGGGGCGTTGCATGGCGCATGCCGCCGAAGGAAGTACCTGGCAAGAAGGCATCGATTGGATAATACCCGTACCCCTTTCGAAACGAAAATTGGCCGAACGCGGCTATAATCAAAGCGATTGTTTGGCACAAGGTTTATCGGAAGTATGGCAAATTCCTTGGAGTAATCAATACCTAATTCGGGAACGCCATACCGCCACCCAAACCAAAAAGTCGCGCACAGAACGCCGTAAAAATGTATCGGGTGCCTTTGCCTTACGAAATGAACAAGCATTGCAACATCGCTGTGTATTGTTGGTCGACGATGTATTCACCACCGGTGCCACTTTAGAAGCTTGTTTGGAAACCTTGCAAACCATTCCCGGTATACAATTGCGTGTGCTCACCTTGGCCTGCGCAATAGAATAGATTTTATTCCGTTATTTTGCCAATATGCAGAATACCGTTATTGGTCGCTCCATGGGCTTTTTACTGATGGTGCTTGTTTTAGCACAACTCAGTATAAGCAGTTGCCGCAAAGAGGTCATACTCACTTCGGGTGGCACCTTGCGCTTTTCTACCGATACCCTCACATTCGATACGGTGTTTACGGCACAAGGCAGTGTAACGCGTTCGTTTAAAGTGTATAACCCCAACCGTCAACGCATTAAAATTGCGTCCATTGCTTTGCGTGGCGGCGATTCCTCGCGCTTTCGCATGAACATCGACGGAACCCCCTGCAAAAAAATTACCGATATTGAAATTGCGCCCGAAGACAGTCTATACATTTTTGTAGCCACCACCATCAATCCAACTTCAGGCAATAATCCATTTTTAGTGACTGATGCGGTGGATGTGCAATTCAACACGCAAGACTATCACATTCCCTTGGAAGCTTATGGACAAGATGCCCATTACATTACCGATTCGGTGTTGACATCGCAAACCTGGGTGAACGATAAACCCTATGTCATCATCCATTCAGCCTTGGTGGATTCCGGTGAAGTGCTCACGATTCAAAAAGGCTGTCGCATTTATATGCACGCCGATTCGAAGTTGTATGTGAGTGGAACATTAAAAGCCTTTGGGACTAAATCAGATAGCATCATATTCCAAGGCGATCGCTTAGACCGCGATTATTTTGGGTATAAAGATTATCCCTCGGAATGGTGTGGTATTCACTTCTTGCGTTCGAGCGTGCAGAACGTCATGAACTTCACGGTTATTAAAAACGCAGGCAATACCAACTTCGATAATTTTTATCCGGCCGCGGTTATCGTATCGCCGCCTTGGGTAGCGGGCAATCAACCCGTGCTTGAAATGAACCAATGCATTGTAGCCAATTCGGGCGGTTACGGCGTATTGGCGTTTAATAGTCAAGTGCGCATTCGCAATTGTTTAATTCATACTTGCGGTTTACAAAACATTGGTTTTTTTGAAGGTGGCACCTACGAAGTCAGCAACTCAACCCTTTGCACCTATGGCGGTATTGGCATCAACCACGCCAATCAACCCACGGTGGCCATTTTGAATTACCGCGATGTGAGTCTAACGGAATACGTAGGCAATAATTTAACCTGCACCTTCACCAACAATATTGTTTACGGTCCATTGACGAACGAATTTTTTCCGGCCAAGAAAAACGATTGGGCGTACAATTTAACTGTTGATCATTGTTTGTTGAAACGGACGGATACCATGCCCATCACCGCCACCAATACCTTGTTCAATCAAGACCCGCAATTCACCGATTTAGCCAAGTGGAATTACCGTCCCAAATCAAGTTCGCCCGCCAAAGGCGCCGGCATTAGTTTACCCGCCATCCTCACCGATTTAGACGATTTACCCCGTGCCAATCCACCGAGTATGGGTTGTTACGAAGTACAATAATTTTTTTTGAAGCGCATCGAAATCGCTTTATTCAGCAGTCTTCCCGTCTTCCGCGGTGCATGGCACCTTGCTACAGCCGGGGCTATTTTTTCATCGTCTGCAACGTTCATCAGCTTTTTCTTTTGTCTGAACTAAGATGCTCATGATTTTACGATGATAAGATGCTTTCCGTGGGCTGTTCGAGATTCCGTAAAAACGGAACAGGTAGTTCGTCGAAGACGGCATCTCGAACGAGTAATGACTTTCATTCTTTGAATGAAAGATAACATTTACGTTCACAGAACGGGTTTTATTTCAGAATTGCGGAAATTCTATTATTTAATTTGAATTTGAATCTCCTTAACCTCATTATCTCGTATCTCAAAACGAGCTTCATCGAATGAAGGGGCCGACATTAATCGGCGGGCATTGTTGCTAAAGCCATAAGCTTCGGTGGGAGCCCCGAACAAATTTTTATCGAGTTTTTTATTGGCATTTTCATCGTGGTAAACGGCTGCGGCATAATTGCCTGCCGGCAAGTTGGTAAAACGCACGAGGTTAGTTCCTTGAACCGCCTTCGGTGTTTGCGCCACATACACCCGCACCGGGTGCGGAAAGTCGGACGGTTTACGGTATAAGGCCACGCTCAATTCACCGCGGGCTTCGTTGACCGGTTTTACTTGCACAATTAAAGTTCCTTGGGCCACTGCCGAAAAATGGAATCCCAAAAAACCGAAACACAAAAGCGTTTTCATGCGTTAAAGGTAAGGCTTGCTTGTGGGACTATGTTCAATTGGTATAAATGTGAAATATAACGAAGCTCAATTAATCCATTAGAAAATGAAATCAATGAATAAGCGATATTTATTGTATCAATTTTATAAAGAAGCAACGTTTAAAAAACAATATATTTGTATTATGATAACCCCTCAGCAAGAATCACTCATCAAAGCAACGGTAAAAAAATTTTCACCGTCTATGGTTGCTGTCTTTGGTTCATATGCACGAAATGAAAATACTAGCCAAAGTGATTTGGATATTTTAATTGATTTTGAGCATAGTATTAATTTAATTGAACTGATTGGATTAGAGCAGGAGTTAAGTGAATTGTTAGGGATTAAGGTTGATTTAGTTACGGCACGTTCACTTAGCGACAAACTTAAGCCATACATCCAACAAGATTTAGTTCGAATAGTTTAATGAAAAAAAATCTTGAAATTCAAATAGATAAAATTATTTCAAGCCAAAGTTAGCCCCCTTCATTTTAAAATAACTCACTTACGTTTTGTTACTCGTTCTGATGTTTGGCGGAAGAATTCAATTCGTTGCTGTTCTGCGAAGCATCTTCGTTTTGGCCTATTATGTTGTTGCGTTTCTCAATATGGCTAAAAGCCATAGCATAAGCCTACGAAGCGTGGACGCTTCGTAGAACGCAAACCAATATCGTTTTAGTTCCACAATGGTGAGTGGCTACGGATGATTTGTTGATGAAAGAATCGGACGATGAAAAATAGCCGCGATTGAAGTAGGCTACCTCGTAGCCACGCAAAGCGCGACGGCTGCCCAATAAAGCGATGCCGATGCGCTTCAAATTCAAAACAATATGTTGGGTGGGCGGGTAAAAAACTTTGGCTATAGAGAAACACAATAAGTGCTTTGTGTCGGGCAGTTTAACTTTATACCATGAAATGGGTTTTAATTATTATGATACTTCTAACTATAGCATGGATGGCCTTCAGTTATTATTCTTCCAAAGCACCGCAACCTAAGTACACCCTTGAAACGAAGAACGACGATTATGAAATTCGTCGGTACCCGGCGATGTTGGTGGCCGAAGTGGATGTTGCCGGGAATTATCAGGAAGCGATGAATGCTTCGTTTCGAATTTTAGCGGGTTATATTTTCGGGAATAATCAAGCGCGCGAAAATATTGGCATGACGGCCCCGGTGATGGAAAATAAAGGCGGTGAAAATATTGGTATGACTGCGCCCGTATTGGAAAATGCTACAGGCAATGCGTCGCGCACCGTGGCCTTTATTATGCCTGAACGCTACACTTTAGCCACTTTGCCCGTGCCCAACGATGCGCGTATCCGTTTGCGCGAAATTCCGGAACAACGCGTGGCGGTATTGGTGTATTCGGGCACCAATGGCGATGAACGGGTTGAAAAAAAGAAACAGGAATTGTTGGGGTATTTGCAACGCGATGGTTTATTGTGGGAAGGTGCGGTGCGAGGGGCTCGTTATAATCCGCCATGGACTATGCCGGCAATGAACCACAATGAAGTGCAGGTAGTGCTAAAAAAGTTGGGGGAATAAAAAACGGCTACCTTTGTGTTTCTTATATAAAACACAGTACGTTGAATTTCACTGAATTTAATTTTGCCCCGGCCTTGCAAGAAGGACTCGAGGCGATGCGCTTCGAAAAAGCCACTCCCATTCAAGAGCAAGCCATTCCCATTATATTAGCCGGCAACGACATTATGGCCTTTGCCCAAACCGGTACAGGTAAAACGGCCGCCTTTTTGTTGCCCATATTGCATAAGCTTACCGCCGAACCGCGACAAGTAACCGATACTTTGGTGGTGGTGCCTACCCGCGAATTGGCCTTGCAAATAGACCAGGCTTTGCAAGGGTTTGCTTACTTTACCGGCGTCGATTCCATTGCGATTTATGGTGGTGGCGACGGCATGAGTTTTGAGCAAGAGAAGAAAGCCTTAACCATGGGCGCAAATATTATTATTGCAACCCCGGGCCGATTAATGTCGCACTTGAAAATGGGGTATGTGAAGTTCAATCACGTGCGTCATTTGGTGCTCGATGAATCGGACAAGATGTTGGATATGGGCTTTGTAGATGATATTCGGAAAATTGCTTCGTATTTGCCCGAGAAGAAACAGACTTTATTATTTTCGGCAACCATGGCGCCGAATATTAAAAAGTTGGCGCAACAGTTGTTGGTGAATCCGCAACATATTGCCTTGGCCATGTCGAAACCCGCCGCGGGTGTGGCCCAATCGGCTTATGTGGTATACCCGCAACAAAAGCCTTTGTTGATTGAACATATTTTAAAACAGAAAGAGTATTCGAGTGTATTGGTGTTTGCTTCCACTAAATTGAGTGTGAAGGAACTCGATCGAGCCTTGCAACGTAAAGGGTTTTCGTGCAAAGCCATTCACTCCGATTTAGAACAGGCGGAACGGGAAGATGTATTGCGGAGTTTCCGGGCCAAGAAAACACAAATTATTGTGGCCACCGATATTCTATCGCGTGGAATTGATATTGAAGATATCAACTTGGTAATTAATTACGATGTGCCCGGCGATGCAGAAGATTATGTGCACCGTGTAGGACGTACTGCACGCGCCAGCACCACGGGTGAAGCGATTACCTTGATTAGTCCACAAGACCAACGCCGTTTCCATAACATTGAAACCTTAATTGAAAGTATGGTTCCGAAAATGCCTTTACCTGAAGCCTTGGGTGAAGGTCCGGCGTACGAACCTGAAAAGCGACAGTCCCGCGAGGGACGTCCCGGTGGTGGTGGTGGTTCGCGCCACGGCAAAGGGCCACAGCATCGTTCGGGACAAGGCCATAAACCACAAGGGGGTGGACAGGCTCATCGGAAGCCCCATGGCGGAAAGTCTGGAGGTTCGGGTGAGGGCAAACCGCGTGGGGAACATCGTGGCGGTGGTGGCGGACACAAACCGCAGGGACCGAAGCCACCGCAGGCTTAAGTTTATTTACGTTTAATATAATCGGGGTCTATGCTTGGACTAATGGGTAAGCCATTGGCAGGTTGTGGATTCCGATTGGTTTTAGGGGCTTGTGTTTCTGTGATTTGAACGGGAGGTGTAGCGGTATGGACAGTGACGGGTGTGGCTGTTTTAGAACTCGCACAGCTTGCGAGAGTCAAAAGAATGATGCTTGTAAGGGGCCAATACCGTTTCATGTTGTACATTAGTCCCTCAAAAATACAGGATTCTTCCATGCGTTATTCTATTCTTTTCCTCTTAGCTTGTTTGAGTTTAACGAGTACGGCCCAAAATCGTCGGAGCGATTCGGTGATGCTGAAGCGTATTTCGAATGAGGTGTTGACGAACTATCAGTGTTATAACGATTTACGCGATTTATGCAAGCAAATTGGGGCGCGCATTAGTGGTTCTCCGCAAGCGGCACAGGCTGTTGCTTGGGGCGAACGCGTATTGCGTCAAACAGGAGCCGATTCGGTGTGGTTGCAAGAAGTGATGGTACCGCATTGGGTACGTGGCGAAGAATCGGCTACTATTTATTCGAAAGGGAAAACATTGCCCTTATTGATTTCTTCGTTGGGGAATGCGGTAGGCACCGGCGAGAAAGGAATTAAAGCGAAATTGATTCAAATTAATCATATCGATGAATTGAAGCGCATGAAGCCTGAGCAAGTGAAAGGGAATATTGTGTTCTTCAATTATCATTTCGACCAAACGGAGGTACATACGTTTGATGCGTATGGACCTTGTGTTTATTACCGTTGGGGAGCACCCAGCGAAGCCGCTAAATTAGGCGCTTCGGCGGTGGTGATTCGTTCTGTCTCGTCGGCGTTCGATGATAAACCGCATACGGGTAGTTTAAGTTACGATAAAAAATACCCGGCCATTCCGGCGGTGGCTATTTCGAATATTCATGCCGATCAGTTGGTGAAAATGATGGCGCAAGACAAGCAATTGCAATTGTATGTGCGTACTACTTGCGAGATGTTGCCCGATGTATTGTCGTACAATGTAGTGGCGGAAATTCGGGGGAGTGAAATGCCATCGGAAATTATTTGTTTCGGTGGACATTTAGATTCGTGGGATATTGGTGAAGGGGCGCACGATGATGGGGCTGGTGTGGTGCAAAGCATTGAGGTATTGCGTACATTCAAGAAATTAGGTATTCGTCCGAAGCGCACTGTACGTGCCATTTTATTTATGAATGAAGAGAATGGTTTGCGTGGGGCTACGAAGTATGCCGAGTTAGCGGAACAAAATCACGAGAAGCATATTTTAGCCATTGAAAGTGATGCCGGTGGGGCTACGCCCTTTGGCTTTTCCTTGAGCATGTCGAACGATAAGAAAGAGAAAGTAAGACAGTGGCGCGAATTGTTGCATCCATATGGTATTTATAATTTAGAACATGAAGGTGGCGGGGCTGATATCGGTCCATTAAAACGCAAGTTTGGCACCCCTTTAATGGGCTTGATGCCCGATTCGCAACGGTATTTCGACATGCACCACAGCGACAACGATGTGTTTGAAAATGTGCATCGTCGTGAATTGTGTTTAGGGGCCATTGCGATAGCGCAAATGGTTTATTTGGTGAGTCAATATGGTTTGTAATATGAAAGCGAATTATGTTGTAGTGGGTGTATTGAGTTTATTGTTATTATGGTCGGCTTGCGCGAATAATACCCCCAAACAAACAAACGCCGTAGAAGAAAAAGCGGTGGTATTGAGCTTACGCGAAAGTGCGGACAGTGTCATGCGTTCATTAAAGCGTACCGATATGGCCGCGCTTAGGCCTTGGATTTCACACCAAGGAAGCATTTTATTTTCGCCGTATAGTTATGTGGATACGCTGAATGCGCGTCGATTATCGGCGCAAGATTTCAGCGATTTTTTTGGCGATACTACACAGGTGCAATGGGGGCAATACGATGGTTCGGGTTTACCGATTATGCTTTCGCCGGCCGAGTATTATAAAACCTTTATTTACAATCATGCGTTTGCCGAGGCCGATTCGGTGTTTGAAAACAAGTCGATACAACGGGGTAATTCCACCGACAATTTATCGGAGATATTTCCCGGGAATGAACACGTGGAATATTTTGTAGCCGGCGATTCTAAGAATGCCGGTTTGGGTTGGGGTAGTTTAACCTTGGTATTTCGCAAGGAAGGGAATCGGTATTTTTTAGTGGGGGTGGTGAATAATCGGTGGACGATATAGGGGGCTTTTTCAAGTAACTTTTTAAGTGGTAGTGAAACGATTATAGTCGTTTGTAAATACCTTATTGACTAATTACAGCGTTATTTTTACGTGGATGTTTGAATGGTGTTATTACTTGTTCTGATGGTGAGGATGTGGTTTATACCCGATAGGGTATGAATACTGTTCAGGTTAAATGAAATATACCTTATCGGGTATAAAAAGTGGAATCCGAGGCTGAAATCTGCTACATTTTGTTTAAAATCATATTATATTGTGATTTTTAAGTAAATTGCTTTGAATTGAACTACAAATTATAGCAAAATCATATTATAATGTGATTTTACTTATTTTTTCTAAGTTTCTTGATTAAATTTACGCAAAAATCACACTATAATGTTGGTTTCAAGAATCGGACTCAGTATAAAACAACGGCGCAAGGCATTGAAGATAACGCAACCGCATTTGGCTGAGTTAGCGCAAATCAGTGTCAATACCTTGTATAAAATAGAGCGTGGGCAAGCTAATCCATCCTTAGATGTTTTAACGCGTTTGGCGGAAATCTTAGGCATGGAAATTTTAATGGAAGTAAAAAAATAATCATTGAGTGATGCGTCAAGTTGCAGTGTATAGAAATGGTCATTTGGCCGGCATATTAACGGAAGAGAGTCGCCGTGCGTATTGTTTCACTTACGATGACGCTTATTTTCATGATCCTAATCAAGCGGCCATTAGTTTAACCTTACCTAAAAGTCAGCAAACGTATCGTAGTACTTTTTTATTTCCTTTCTTTTTTAATTTATTAAGTGAAGGGGTTAATCGGAAATTACAAAGTGCCCAATGGCGCATTGATGAGGATGATGATTTTGGTTTGTTGATGGCCACGGCACAATACGATACCATTGGACCTATAACCATAAAACCGATAGCACCATGATTAATCCATTAGCACTTACCGTTTGTCCGGGCAATTTATCGATAAACCATAGTACATTTTGTACCACTTGTTTACGTAATGTGTTTCAAGGAAAAAAAGTATCGCATATTTTAGATTACGAACAACCGCAACTGAATGAGGAAGTGGCTGAGCAATTTATGGAAAATCGTAAACGCATTTCTATTTCGGGTGTACAGGAGAAATTAAGTTTAATACTCGATAAAAATCAGTTGCGTTTAACCCGAGCGGGTGAACAAGGAAACTATATTTTAAAACCCATTCCCCGCGATTTAAAAAAAGTAGGGGAGGTGCCTGCCAATGAACACCTCACCATGCAAATTGCCAAGCAAGTGTTTGGAATTTCAACGGCTGAAAATGCCTTGATATTTTTCAAGAATGGAACCCCGGCTTATATCACCAAGCGATTTGATATTAAGTTGGACGGTAGTAAGTGGGGCATTGAAGATTTTGCCAGTTTAGCCGGGAAGTCGTACAATGCCGGTGGACCAAACTTTAAATATGAATCGAGTTATGAAGAATTGGGTTATGTGTTAAAGCGATATGTATCGGCATGGCCGGTTGAAATGGAAAAGTATTTTACCTTGGTTTTGTTTAATTTTTTGTTTTCGAATGGGGATGCTCATTTCAAGAATTTTTCGGTGCTTGAAACGCCTCAAGGCGATTATATGTTGAGTCCTGCTTACGATTTAATCAATACGCGCTTGCATGTTGACGATACCGATTTTGCGCTCGATAAAGGGTTATTGGCCGATAATTTTAAAAGTGATGTTTATAAAAAACGTGGGCATGTGGGTAAAGACGATTTTGTGGAATTGGCGCATCGTATTGGTATTGCAAAAGGGCGAATTGATAAATTGATTCAACCTTTTTTAGAAAAAAATCCAATGATAGATTCACTCATTGAACGATCTTTTTTAATGGAAGCCAATAAACGCGGGTATCGGTTGATGTATAGTACCAAGCGTAATTGTTTGTTGGTTTGATGTAATTCGAAAGCAGATAAAAGTTCCGATTGCCGACCTGCCCCCGATGGCGTGGAATACCGAAGCGCCTCGCTTTCGGTATGGAGCAACAGCGGGGACGGTAGCCGATGAAGGAAAAAGGCGATGAGAGGCCCAAAAGAAAATCATCATCATTTGCATGAGTTCGATACCTGTTATACCTTCGCGCCAACTAAAATGTACACAATGAAAAAATTAGTATTTGCCTTCGCCGCCTTGATGGCCGCCGGCACAATGGCTTGTAACTCGGGCAGTGAAGCACCGAAAGAGGAAACAACCGTTAATGCCGACACGGCTTCGGTGCAAGCACCCGACCCGAATGCACCGCAAACGATGTGCTTTTTGAAAACTTTCAACCGCGATACCACCACGGTGCAGTTAACCATGAAAGGCGATACCGTGGAAGGAACCATGGTATGGCAACCTTGGGAAAAAGACGGTGGACGCGGTACTTTGAAAGGTATGCGCGATGCAAACGGCGAAATGAATTTGATGTACGATTACATGATTGAAGGGGTGAAACAAACCGAAACAAAAATTATGAAATTGGACGGCGACAAATTATTGGTGAAAGTGGGTGAATTGCAAGATGCGAAAAACGATGGCAACCTCACGTTTAAAGATGCATCGAAAGCGGTGTATAAGGACACGATGATGTCGGTACCTTGTAAGTAAGCGAGTAACGAAGCGAAAGCGAGTGGTCCGTAGGGGCGAATTGAATTCGCCCTTAAAATATACCAGCGAGGTTAACACGCACCACAAACAAACAACGCAATAAAACAAGTCGGGAATTTTTTTCCGGCTTTTTTTATGAAATAAAAAGTTTAATGCTGATGGATAAATTGTATTTTTACTAAAAGTAATCTTATGCAGGTTAAAGAAGAAATTTCGCATATTGTAGACACTTTGCCCGAGGATTTTCTTGTTGAGTTACTCCACTATTTGAAAAAATTGGAGAAAGCTTCGAAAGAAAAAGTCAAATTGTCTTTACACTTAAATACGGTGCTTGTTGAGGACAAGGAATTACTTGAAAAGCTGGCAAAATGATTGACGTTCAAGATGTATTAATAATCCATGAAACGTTAATAAAAGAGTTTGGTGGCGTATCGGGTGTACGCGATAATGCATTATTGATTTCTGCTTTGGAGAGGCCGTTTGCCGGTTTGTCGGATACTGAATTTTATCCGACTATATACGAGAAAGCCGGCGCTTTGATTGAAAGCATTGTAAAAAATCATCCATTTATAGATGGAAATAAAAGGACAGGTTACGTCATGATGCGATTGTTGCTTCTTGAAAATGGCTATGATATAGAAGCAAGTCAAGATGATAAGTATGAATTCGTAATCAATATAGCCTCAGGTCAATTAAATATTCAACAAATTACCCAATGGATTTTAAACCATTTGAAGAATAATGGACTCGGTTATTAGGCTATTTTAAATTGATATTTTGGGTAGGTAGTATAAGGGCTGACTATGTTTGACCATATTTACTCGAGGCATTTTCTGTTATAATAAGTTACCTTTGCCTCACAAAATTTTACAGTATGAAATTGGTTTCGCATAATGTGTCGGGCGTTGAATGTTTGGGTTTGTTAATCGACAATCACGTGTACACCACCCGCGAAGCGGGTTCGCAATACCCCGCCACCATGACGGATTTATTGGCCGATTGGGACGCCGGTATGATGCAACTCCGCACCTTGCAAGAAGAAATTCAGCACGGTAAAGTGGCTATGAAAGCCCTTCCTTACCACGAAGCCTGCATTATGGCCCCGGTGCCTAAACCCACGAGTTGTCGCGATGGATATGCCTTCCGTCAACACGTAGCCGCCGCACGCCGTAACCGCAAAGTAGAAATGATTGCGGAATTCGATCAATACCCCATTTTCTATTTCACCAACCACAACGCCATTCAAGGTCCCGGCGATATTGTATGCATGCCCGACCATTTTCAAAAACTCGATTTTGAATTGGAAGTAGCCATTGTGGTGTGTAAAAAAGGCCGCAACATCAAAGCCGAAGAGGCCGACCAATACATTGGCGGATTTATGATTATGAACGACATGAGCGCACGCACCTTGCAAATGGAAGAAATGTTGCTCAACCTCGGTCCCGCTAAAGGAAAAGATTTCTCTACCGTCATCGGCCCCATGTTGGTAACTCCCGATGAACTCGAAGCCTTCAAAATACCGGCTAAACCCGGACACGTTGGCAACAATTATAATTTGCGTATGACTTGCCACGTGAACGGTGTTCGAGTGAGTGAAGGTAATGTTGGGGATATGGATTGGACCTTTGCCGAAATTTTAGAACGTTGCGCGTATGGCGTGGATATTCTTCCCGGCGATGTAATTGGTAGCGGTACCGTTGGTACAGGTTGCTTCTTGGAACTCAATGGCACCGGCTTGTTGAACGACCCAAGTTACAAAGTGCAGTGGCTTCAACCCAACGATGTAGTGACGATGGATATTGATGGTTTAGGTCATTTGTCGAATACCATTCGCAAAGAAAATACCGACTTCTCCATTTTGGCTTTGAAAAAGAATTTAGCATAAACCACGTATTATGATTATCACGCCCGGCAGTATTAAAACAGCGCAACTTCACGCCTATTTATTGGGTTCGGTTTCGCCGCGCCCCATTTGTTTTGCCTCTACTATTGACGCCGAAGGGAACGCGAATTTATCGCCCTTCAGTTTCTTTAACGTGTTTGGCAGTAATCCGGTAACGCTAATTTTTTCGCCGGCTCGCCGGGTGCGCGACAATACCATCAAGCACACCTTAGAGAATTGTATTGAAACCAAAGAAGTGGTGATTAGTGTGGTGAATTACAACATGGTACAACAAATGAGTTTGGCCAGTTGCGAATACCCCAAAGGCGTGGATGAATTTGCGAAGGCCGGCTTCACGCGCGAAAAGGCGCAGCACGTAAAACCCTATTTGGTGAAGGAGAGTCCGGTGAACATGGAGTGTATTGTAAAACAAGTGATTGAAACCGGCCACGAAGGCGGTGCGGGCAACCTCATTATTTGCGAGATGGTGGCCATGCACATCAACGATGCGGTGCTCAACGAAGCCGGACAAATTGACCCACACAAAATAGATTTAGTGGCCCGTATGGGGGGCGATTATTATTGTCGCGCCAGTGGCGATGCGGTGTTCACCGTGCCTAAACCGAACATGAAATTAGGAATAGGCATTGATGCTTTGCCCGAAGCCATTCGTTTCAGCACGGTATTAAGCGGCAACGATTTAGGGATGTTGGCCAATGTATCGGAATTGCCGGCGGGCGCGGAACATGCCAGTCTATCGCAAGATATGCATTTGAAGGCCCGCGATTTATTAGCGCAAAATTTAGTAGACGAAGCTTGGCAGGCTTTGTTGGAGAAATAAAAATTTGAAGCGCAGCGGCCGAACATTATTCAACACCCGTCCCGTCTTCCGCGCTACTTCGGTAGCTAGCTCCAGCCGGGGCTATTTTTCATCGTCCGATTCATTATTCATCATGTGAGATTCTCGTGCTACGAAGTGTATTCGCTTTTCAGTTTTATGATGTTGCGTTTGGCCACATTGAAGTAGTTACTAGGGGTATTGTTTTAGTCGCACAATGGTGCGCCTCTACGGGTTGGTGTATAGAATGATGTTGGTGTGTAAATATGGAATGGTGTTCGTTTTTTGAATGTGATTTTATTTCTTGTTCGAGATGCAAATACAGCGAACAGAAAATAAATTCATTAGCTCTTCGGGATGTTCGGCTTTGCCGGCATCCCGAAGTAGAAATAGAATCCGTTCTGTGAACGTAAATGTTAACTTTCATTCAAAGAATGAAATTTATTACTCGTTCGAGATGCCGTCTTCGACGAACTACCTGTTCCGTTTTTACGGAATCTCGAACAGCCTGCGGATAATATCTTATCATCGTAAAATCATGCGCATCTTAGTTCAGACAAAAGAAAAGATGATGAATGTTCCTAACGATGAAAAATAGCCGTGATTGAAGCAGGCTACCCCGTAGCCGCGAAAAGCACGACGGGTGCTGAACAAAGCGATGCCGATGCGCTTCAAAGAAAGAAACAAATTCGGTGTATTTTTACGGCATCATGTATGCTATTCAACAAGCCCCGCACTATATTCAGCAAGCCAAACAGTGGTTACAAACGCCGGCTACGGTGAACGATTTGGAGCCCCTTCGGCAATTGATTTTGTTTGCCGATTGGACCTATTATGTGCAGGACCAACCCCTTTTGGCCGATGTGGAATACGATGCTTTGTTTAAACAATTGCAACAACTAGAAACGGCGAACCCTTTGTTGATTACGCCCGATTCGCCCACACAACGGGTGGCCATTGGCTTGAATAAAAACTTTCCAACGGTAGCGCATTTGGTGCCCATGTTGAGTTTAGAAAATAGTTACAATGCCGACGATTTGCGCGATTGGGATAGAAAAAACCGTGAGCTGAGTGGGGAATCTCTCATCACCTATTGTGTGGAACCGAAGTTTGATGGCGCTAGCATTTCCTTGATTTATGAAAACGATGCCTTGCTTCGTGCCGCCACCCGCGGCAATGGTACCGAAGGCGACGATATTACCACAAACGCCAAACAAATTCGGGCCATTCCATTGTCGGCCCAATGGCAAAGCCGGGGCATACAACAAATTGAAATTCGCGGGGAAGTGATGTTGACGAAAAAAAAGTTCGACGCTTATAATGAAACCTTGGTGGCTTCGGGGAATGCCCCCTTGGCCAATGCCCGCAATGCCGCCAGTGGTAGTTTGCGTATTAAAGATCCGGCCGAAGTGGCCAAGCGTCAACTCGATGCGTTTTTATACCACGTAAGTTATTTATCGTTAAGCGATGCGGCGCTGGCTCAACCATTTGTCAACTCGCATTATGCTATTTTAAAAACCCTTAGCGACTTGGGGTATAAAAGTTCGTATCAGTGGGCCGTGTGTTTAAATGGTATTGATGCGGTGATTGATTATGTGCTCGATTTTGAAAACAAGCGCGATACCTTGCCTTACGATATTGATGGCATGGTAATTAAAGTGAACCAAATTGCTTTGCAAGAAAAAGTGGGACAAACCAGTCACCACCCGCGCTGGGCCATGGCCTTTAAATTCAAGGCGCGCCAAGCTACCAGTACCTTATTGGCCGTTGAATATCAAGTGGGCCGAACGGGCAGTATTACCCCGGTGGCCAAAATTGAACCGGTTTCGGTGGGTGGGGTAACCATCTCGTCCTTGTCGTTGTTCAACGAAGATGTGGTGAATGAAAAACAATTGATGTTGGGCGATACCGTGTTGATTGAACGCGCCGGCGATGTGATTCCTTACGTGGTGAAATCGTTTCCGGAATTACGCAAAGGCCACGAACGCGCCATTGAATTTCCGCGGACGTGTCCCGTGTGTAACGAAGGCTTGTTCAAACCCGAGGGCGAAGCGGTGTGGCGTTGCACCAACATCAATTGCGAAGCGCAAGTGATAGAACGCATCATTCATTTTGCGTCGAAAGATGCCATGGATATTCGCGGATTGGGCGATGCCTTGGTGCGTAAATTTTACGAGCAAGGATTTTTGAAAAATATTGCCGGCATTTATCATTTGCCGTACGAACAAATCAAAGGCATGGAAGGCTTCGGCGACAAGTCGATGCAGAATTTAAAAGCGGCCATTGAAGCTTCGAAGCAACAACCCTTGGCGCGTTTGATGTTTGCCTTAGGCATTCGTTATGTAGGCGAAACCACCGCCAAAGCCTTGGCGCGTACCGTATCGCACATCAGCGAACTGTACACCAAAACCAAAGACGATTTATTAAGCGTTGAAGATGTGGGCGAAAAAGTAGCGACCTCGATTGTGGAGTTTTTTACACACCACGACAATCGCGCTTTGCTCGATTCCTTGGAACAAGCCGGGGTATCGTTGCACAACACGCAAAAGCAAGAAGCCGGTGCTGGCAGTTTACAAGGCAAAACATTTTTGTTTACAGGCACCTTGGGTATGAAACGCAGCGATGCCGAAGCCATGGTGGAAGCGCAGGGCGGCACCTTGTTGGGCAGTGTAAGCAGTAAACTCAATTACTTGGTGGTGGGCGAAGACGCCGGCAGTAAGTTAGAGAAAGCCAAAAAATTAGGCACTGTGAACATAGTAAGCGAAGATGAATTTTTAGCGTTGATGGCGCAACAAAACAACACGCCCAACAATTCTTAATTACCTTTACATGTATGCAGCACGATTGTAGCAATTGGCTAACGAATAAAACGATAGTGGGCGAAGAGTCCATTCTGCAAGCAGGTTCCGATAGGCAGTACAAACGCATCTTGGGCGAAAAAGAATCGTGGATTTGGTGCCATAACGAAAACGTGGAAGAGAACGAAACCTTTTTTTATTTCACGCGGCATTTTGCCGAATATGGTATTCCGGTGCCTCAATTATTAATGGTTTCAGGCAATAAGAAGGAATATATTGTGAGCGATGGTGGTCGTGAATCCTTGTTGGATATTCGTTTGGCGCATGGCGATACCGACGCCGTGTATGCCTTGTATGAACAAGCCTTGCGCGATTTAGTACCCATGCAAATTGCCGCATCGCGCACCCTTAATTTTTCGAAGTGTTTTGCCCACGGAGCATTTAATGCCGAGGCCGTGCTGCACGATTTGCATTATTTTGAAACGTATTATTGGAACGCAGTGTTTGATAAACCTTTGCCACAAAACATAAAAGCAGAGTTCGCGCACTTGGCTAAACGCATTGCCGATATTCCCGAACAATATTTTATGTTCCGCGATTTTCAGGGGCGTAATATTATGGTGAATGAAAATAATTTGTGTTTTATCGATTATCAAGGCGGCATGCGGGGGCCGTTGCATTACGATGTGGCCTCGCTGTTGTGGCAAGCCAAAGCTACTTTGCCCTTGGGGTGGAAAGAACGCTTGTATGCTTCCTACAAAAAAGACGTTCAAGGCGTTATTGCCATCGATGAAGCGCATTTCGATGAAGCATACAGCGATGTGGTGTTGGTGCGTTTGTTGCAAGTGTTGGGCGCCTATGGTCGCCGCGGCATCCTCGAACGAAAGCCCCATTTTTTAAGCAGTATACCACAAGCCTTGCAGAATGTTCAAACCTGGCTTTCGCTCTATTCATTGCCTAATTATCCGCATGTATTAAACGTATTAGAAACCATCATAAACCATACCCCGCATGTCGACCCCGCCTAAACTCACCATTCGCGTATTCAGTTTTTCGTATAAAAAAGGCTTACCCATCGATGAAAGTGGCAATGGCGGCGGCTATGTGTTCGATTGCCGTGGCATCTTGAATCCGGGCCGTTTTGAACCGTATAAAAAACTCACCGGTCGCGACGAACCTGTGAAGCAATTCCTTGAAAACGAAACCCGCATCCACGAATTTTTATCCGCCGCGAAGCAGGTGGTGAACATCCACGTGGAAGATTATATCCAACGAGGCTTCGAGCATTTGATGATCAGTTTTGGGTGTACGGGCGGACAGCACCGTTCCGTGTACAGCGCCGATTATATGGCGGCATATTTGAGCGAAACCTACGAGGTAAACGTGGTGGTCACCCACATCGAACAAGAAGCCAAAGGCTGGGTGAATTAATTTTTTTTGAAGCCCGGCGGTGTGCTTACCTCAGCGCTCGTCCCGCTTTTGTTCCAAGCTTCCGCTCGTTCCTCGCGCGAGGCTTTCCGCGTCAATCGGGGCTATTGGCTCGGCGCCGGGAACACGTTTCAACTTTTTTAGTCACTATTCAATAAATTTCAATATTCTTTTATCAAATTACATGGAACAACAGCAATCAACCAATTCATTTTTTGTAATTCATTATATATTGGTCAATCAATTGGCACTTAAATCAAACGATTTAATGGAAAAAGGATTGTTTTATTTAGATTTTAATATTTTGATATAAATAGTTGATTATTTTTACTGAGAATTATTTGACGAGGAATCACCATTATTTTAGTAACAATTTATAAAAATATCAAATGGTAAATTTTATTAATCGTCGTTTTATTTGGTATTCAATCCTCGGATTTTTATTGTTGACATCTACTGTTAATGGACAAAGTAATCATCAGTATATCAAAAAATATACTGCCTTAGCCAAACAACTCTCCACCCAATACAAAATTCCTGTTCCTATTATTCTAGGAATAGCTGCTTTCGAATCCGATTATGGACGAAGTAAAGTGGCCAAAACCTTGAATAATCATTTTGGTATTGAAGGCAAAAATCACCGCATATATAAAACCAGGTATCGTTATTTTGAATCAGTGGAGGCGAGTTATGAATCTTTTTGTAAAATGGTAGCCCAAAAGAATTATTATAAAGCCTTGGCCGGAAATCCTAAATACGAGATGTGGATTCAAGCCATGAGTGAATCGGGTTATTCCGAAGCCCCTGAAATATGGGCCAAACGATTGAAACAAGTCATTATTAATAATAAACTGAATGAATTATAATAAGCATGTTTTCATACTATGCTGCGTTTTTTTAACTGTGTTGATTTTGTTTTCAGTGGCAATTGAAAAGTATCCAAATCAATTTCAATTCTTTAAAAAAATTAGTATCATCAGCGATATTATTCATCGACCTGAACGGAAGAAAATTGTCGCCAAACCGTCGAAGGATACGATAAGTAATAATTCGGTACAGAATGCGTATTTAATGCCACATCGGATTGGGATTTGCGATCAAACCAATTCAACAGCCGTGTTATTTCATCTGAAACAACGTATTGATGCATTGAGACAAACTAAGCAAGGGAAAATTCGAATTGCCTGGTTTGGTGATAGCATGATAGAAGGCGATTTGATCACACAAACAATTCGAAAAATTCTACAAGATACATTGGGCGGACATCATGCGGTGGGGTTTGTTGCCCCTAAAACAGTTAGCAGTAACAACCGCATTACTGCACGAAGTAATATTACAGGCGATTTTACAACGTATCAATTTCATAAAACCAATCAACAATTCCCTTTGTTTTTTTCGGGGTATGTATATTCTATAAGCAATGGAGTATGCATAGTAACAGATAATACACAAGATTCAAACGATATTCAGCAAAATATATACAAGTATTTGGTTTGTGGTAAAGGAAGTGAATCGGAGATTGACGTAAATGGACGCCCTGTGTTTATTAGTCCATCAAAATTCATCAATTACATTTTAATTGATTCCTCGAAAAGCAAATCCCTTCAGTGTGGTATTAAAAATGAACAATTGCCTGTTTACGGATTCAGCCTCGAAATGCAAGATGGCATTGTGGTAGATAATTTTTCGTTTCGTGGCATAACAGGAACTGAATACAATAAAATAGACACCAACCTGTTGCAAGAATTAAATCAGTCAGGTATTTACGATTTAATTGTATTTCAATTTGGAGTCAATTTATTATTCAAACCCAACGATAGAGAATACAATTATTATCAACGCTTAATGACGCCTGTTTTATCTAAGTTTAAACGTTGCATGCCAACTACCGATTTTTTAATCATAAGCACGTTCGATCGGGCGTTTAAATACGATCAAGGATGGGAATCGGCCATTGGAATCGATACCTTGGTAGCCACCCAATATCGTTTGTCGTGCAACCATCAGTTTAATTTTTATAATTTGTTTCACACCATGGGTGGGCGTGGTACCATTGTTCGGTGGGCCGATAGTACAACCACCTTAGCCAATCACGATTATATTCATCCCAATCATAAAGGGGCGAGCCTTATTGGTGCTACTATAGCCCACGATTTACTTACAGCCATCAATAAAAAATAATTTCGCCATGTTTACAATCGATTGGCAACTTGTCACGAAGGAATTGATGTATGATCCAAAAAACCCCTTGCTGTTTAACAATGGCTTTTTTGTTTATTTTTTTATGGCATTCATTGCCTGTTATTATGTGGTTCAACGGTCCATGCAATGGCGAGCCTTGGTACTCTCGCTTTTTTCGCTCTATTTTTTTTATAAGGCCAGTGGTTGTTATGTTTCGTTGGTTATATTAACAGCACTCGTGGTTTATGGAATAGGCATCGCCATCGAGTCGGTGGAGGTTACATGGAAAAGGAAATTATTGTTGATGTTTAGTGTGTTCTTCAATTTAGGTTTATTGTTTTATTTTAAATACACCAATTTTTTTATCTCCATTATTAATCAATTAAATCATCAATCCATATCGCCGCTTCAACTTATTTTACCTATTGGTATTTCGTTTTATACGTTTGAAAATCTAAGTTATACAATTGATGTTTATAAAAGTGAAATTAAAGCCGAGCGGAATATTTTTCATTATCTTCTTTTTTTATCTTTTTTTCCTAAACTAGTCATGGGACCTATCGTTCGAGCTAAAGATTTTATGCCGCAATTAAAGAAACACTTTGTTGTTTCATTCGATGACTTTTACTACGGAGCCTATTTAATTTGTTCAGGTTTATTCAAAAAAATAATTATATCCGATTACATCAGCAATAACTTGGTTAATTATGTGTTTGAAAATCCTTCCTTGCACACGGGGTATGAAAATTTGTTGGCTGTTTATGGCTATGCCATCGTGATTTATTGTGATTTCAGTGGGTACAGTGATGTGGCTATCGGTATTGCCCGATGGTTAGGGATAACCATTCCGGCTAATTTCAAATCTCCTTATCAGAGCACTTCGGTTACGGAATTTTGGAAACGATGGCATATTTCATTGTCTTCGTGGCTGCAAGATTATCTTTATATTTTTACCTTAGGAGGGAATCGAAACGGTGTTTTTCGAACCAATGTTAATTTGATTTTAACCATGCTGATTGGCGGATTTTGGCATGGTGCCAATTGGACTTTCATTGTTTGGGGTGGTTTGCACGGTACGGCATTAGTCATTAATAAATATTGGAACAAATGGACACGAACTCGGTTTGGCAATGGGAAAGCGTACACCATTTTAATGGGTTTTATTACGTTCCACGTGGTTTGTTTATGTTGGATATTTTTCAAATCAACCGACTTGGCAACTGCGCTTCAGGTTATTACACAAATTACTACGCAACGTTCTATGGAAGGATTTTCACTTTTTATTGCAAACTATCGCATCGTTTTTATTATGATGGCGTTGGCGGTTGCACTGCATGTCATCCCCGATGATTATATGACAATTAAAATTCAAAAAATGAATACCTATGGTTTAGCGGCAATGCTCAGCGGTTTTTTTATTTTGCTATTGGTTTTATACAGCTACTTCAAAAGCAGCGAACCGGTAATGCCTATATACCTTCAGTTTTAACGGGTCTTCAGTTTTAACGGGTCTTCATCTGTTTTATTTTTAGACTCATACTGAAGTTGATTTTCTTTGAATCGATTGTACGTATCGAGGAATGCGTCAACAAATAAGTTGCCTTGTAAGGCATAACCCTCTTTGGTAAAATGAACCAAATCGGTGTTCAGCAAGTTGTATTTCTTCCATAAATACGTTCCGCTAATTCCTTTGCTGATGCTAAATAAATCCCACAAAGCCGTGCATTGAAAAATACTCGCTTTTTCAATTTGATCGGCTACCTGAGGCAATATATAATTCGGTTGAATTTTCTGATAAAACGATACCGGGGGTGTACACAATATAAAGCTGGCAGCAGGCGAAATAATTTTCAAACGATTAATCATTGAATCAATTTTTTGGTAAAGTTCATTGTTATCTAAATGTTGGTCTTGTGCTTCGTTCGTTCCAAGATAAATTATGTACGCATCTGCTTCTAAGGCCTTTATTTGTTGCCAAAATAATTTAGTTCTTAAATAATTATTATACTGCGCGCCATTCACACCAATGGTATGAAACAAGATACCCGGTTTTTTAAACGATTCCAAACTCATGCCGTAAACACTTACCTTCTTTCTATCCGGATTGTTGGCATAAACGGTCAAGGTTGACGTATAATCTCGTAGGTGGAATGTTAACCCGCTAGAATCATTTTCTTTTTCATATTTTTTTTCATGTCTATAACTTAAATAGTCTACCCCATAGGTTAAAGGCAAGGTGTCTACAAACAAGCGTATGTAATTGAATGTGTCGGAGGGGGCAACATTTGTTATCTCAACATCAGCATATAAATCACTGCAATGCATGCCATGTCCACTAATGCCGCATATAGGATTTAGATCGGGTCGGGAATTACGTTGTCCAACCCACGTGGCATTGCTTTTTGAAATTAAATCTTTGGGTGAACTAGTTTTAGCTACTTGAAATGGATAAACTAATCCCCTGCCGGCGTGGCCAAATTTATTTTGCAGTGTTTGACGAATTATACTTGTCATTAAATCGGCTTGTGTATGTGAATCGCCAATCCACACAATTTTAATCGGTTTGTTTATTCTGCCTTTTTCCAGTTGATATAATTTATTTAATAATGGCTCAATAGCCTGCTCTTGTTGAATTTTGTTTCGATGGTAGACCGTTGCGTACTTTTTGAGTAAATCGTCTTGTGCATTCATTTTTTGAGCAATGAATAATAATATTAGAATGCTAGATATAGTAGCAAAAATTTGTCTGTAATTTTGATAATAGCATGAATAGCGCATTGTCAAATTTACATATTAATTTAGTCTTTTACCGTTGTTTGCATTTTTAAACTTAACAATTAAACCCAATTTATAGGTTTTTCAATGTAAAAACTCAATCGTCAATATAACTGCTATAATCATTAAATTCTTACAAAACTACATCGGCTTATACCCCGATTCCCGTAAAAACGCCTGACTATCCATCTTCATCGCCATAATATCAACAAACGTTTTCTCCGGATGTTTTTTCATATAGGCTTTGATAATTTGGTGT
>JBPCSZ010000099.1:0-21465 GCA_051006655.1 Chitinophagaceae bacterium | reverse complement strand
TTCCTTGCTGGCCTTAGGTGCCTGGCAAAGCGTTCAGGCGCAATCGGTGAACATTAAGTTTGTCGAGTACGATTTGCCTAACGGACTGCATGTGATTTTACACGAAGATCATACCATTCCTACGGTAGCGATTTCGGTTTTGTATCACGTGGGTTCTAAAAACGAAGACCCTACTCGTACAGGCTTCGCCCACTTTTTTGAACACTTGTTGTTTGAAGGAAGTGAAAACATTGGTCGTGGCGAATACATGAAGTTAATTCAAAACAATGGTGGGGTAATTAATGCCAATACCTCCTTCGACCGTACCTTCTATTTCGAAACCTTGCCTTCGAATAAATTAGAGCAAGGCTTATGGATGGAAAGCGAACGTATGTTGCATGCCAAAATTGATAATGTTGGTTTGGAAACACAACGTAAAGTAGTTAAAGAAGAAAAGAAACAACGTTACGAAAACACCCCATATGGTCGTTTGTTGGAACAAATTTTCAAAAACGCCTACAGTGTTCATCCTTACCAATGGACGCCGATTGGGGAAGCCCAATACATCGATCAAGCTACTTTACCCGAGTTTATCGATTTTTATAAAACCTTCTATGTACCCAATAATGCCACCTTATCGATTGGCGGCGATATTAATATTGCCCAAACCAAAGCCTGGGTAGAGAAGTATTTCGGTACCATTCCGCGTGGTACCAAAGCCATTCCTCGCCCTACGGTGAAAGAACCGGCTCAAACCGCCGAGAAGCGTGTAACGTTCTACGATAAAGTTCAATTACCTGCGGTAGTATTTGCTTATCACACTCCGGCTCAAGGAACACCTGAAGCCTATGCCTTGCAAATGGTAGCGCAAATTTTATCGGAAGGGAAAAGCTCGCGTTTACAAAAGAGTGTGGTAGACCAACAACAAAAAGCCGTAGCGGCCGGTGCCTTTAATTTGCCTTCGGAAGATCCGGGATTAGCCATGATGTTCGGTATTGCCAATATGGGTGTAAAAGCAGAAGATTTGGAAAAAACCATGGATGATGAAGTGAACAAATTATTGAGTGAAGGCATTAGCGACGATGAATTGCAAAAGTGTAAGAACCAAATTGAAAATGAATTCATTTCGCAAAACCAACGTGTTTTAGGTATTGTAGAAAATTTGGCGAATTACCATGTGTATTTCGGCGATGCCAATTTGATTAATAAAGAATTGGACCGTTACATGAAACTCACCAAAACCGATTTAATGGCGGCTGCCAAAAAATACTTCACCAAAGAAAATCGCTTGGTATTGTATTACATGCCCGATAGCCGTAAAAACTAAGTTCACTTAAAAATTACAAGTAACATCATGAAAAAAATAATGTTCTCTATAGCCCTCTTGGGCACCTTGTCGACCGGCACTTACGCCCAACTCGACCGCAGTATTCGTCCAAAACCGGGCCCGGCGCCTGAACTCCAAATGGGTACAGCCCAATCGTTTGTTACATCGAACGGCATTAAAGTATATGTGGTAGAAAATCACAAATTACCGGTGGTGAGCTATTCACTCGACTTTGATATCCGTCCGGAATTACAAGGCGACATGACCGGCTTCAAAGATTTTATGGGCGACTTGCTCACGGCCGGTACAAAAAGCAAAACCAAAGATGAATTCAATCAAGCCCTCGATATGTTGGGTGCTCGTTTGCAAATCACTTCCGATGGTATGTATATGCAAACCCTCAAGAAAAACACCGATAAGTTATTGGCTTTAGGGGCTGAAGTATTAACGGCACCGCGTTTTTCGCAAGAAGAATTAGATAAGTTGAAGAAGCAAGCAAAATCGGGATTGGCGCAACAACAAGACGATCCGGAATCGATGAGCCGCAATATTACTTCGGTATTGAATTATGGTAAGAATCACCCTTACGGGGAAGTGATGACCGAAAAATCGGTGGAGAATATTACCCTCGATCGTTGTAAGAAATACTTCGAAACCTATTACCGTCCGAATGTAACCTATATGGCCATTGTGGGCGATATTACCTTAGCTGAAGCGAAAGCCCAAGTTGAAAAACACTTTGGCAAATGGGCTAAGAAAGACGTGCCTCGTGCTTCGTACCCAACCCCTAAACCAGGGAATGGTGCAGCCGTAGCCGTGGTAAATAAAGGTGGTGCCGTACAAAGTGTGATTGATATCACATACCCAATCGATATGAAACCCGGCCACCCCGATGAAATTAAATTGAAAGTAGCCAATGGTATTTTAGGTGGTGGAAGCACCGGCCGTTTGTTCCAAAACTTACGTGAAAGCAAGGCTTGGACATACGGTTCATATTCATCGGTTCGTACCGACGATTTGCCTTACGGCGGAAGTTTCTCGGCTACCTCGAACAGCACCACGTCGGCTACGGATAGTTCGGTGGCTGAAATGTTGAAAGAAATGAACCGCTTACGGACTGAAACCGTTTCGAAAGAAGAATTAGACGGTTTTAAAAATTACATGGCCGGTACATTCGCCCTCGGTATGGAAGACCCTCGCACCTTGGCCCGCTATGCCATCAACGAGAAGAAGTATAATATGCCGAAAGACTATTACAAGAACTATTTGAAGAACTTGGATAAGGTAACGGCTGAAGACGTGAAAATGGTGGCTAATAAATACATCACACCGGGTATTGCACACATTACCGTAGCCGGCGACAAAAAGCAAGTGGCAGAAAAATTAAAACAGTTCGGCCCGGTAACGATTTACGATTTATACGGTAATGTAGAAAGCGACAAACCCACTGCGGCTTTACCCACCAATGTAAATGCGTTGGATGTAGTAAAAATGCATATTGCTGAAACCGGCGGTGAAGACGCTTGGAAGAAAGTAAGCGATATGACCATGGTAATGACCACCGAAATGCAAGGCATGGCCATTAGTTTGAAAACCGTTCGCAAAGCACCCAACAAAATGTTGATGGATGTGAATGCTATGGGACAAAGCTTCCAAAAAATTGTGTTTGATGGTAAGAAAGGTTATACCTCAGCCATGGGACAAAAACAAGATTTTGGAGCTGAGGAAATTAAAGAGTATTCCGACGAAGCGTCTATGTCGCGCGATTTGAATTACCTCAAACCCGAATACAAATTGGCCTTGAAAGGCATTGAAAAAGTAGACGGCAACGATGCGTATGAAATTGAAATCACCAAACCCGATGGTGAAGTGTTAAACGAATTCTACGATGTAAAATCGAAGTTGAAAGTGAAGTCGGTGGTTAGTGCCGAAGGTCCACAAGGCAAAATGACACAAACAACCTATTACCTCGATTATAAGCCGGGTGCGGGTGGATTGAAATATCCAAACCAAATCAAGCAGAATGCCGGTCCACAAAGCATGGATTTAAAACTCCAAAGTGTGGAAGTGAATACCGGGGTGAAAGATGATATTTTCCAATAAATCCTTCAAACCATAATTAAAAAAAGAGCAACTCAAGGGTTGCTCTTTTTTTATGCTTCGAATTAGCAGAAATTCAACACGGAACAAAATCGATATTCAAAGTGTGTGGCATTTTTTATACCCACTTTAGTATACTTAGCATCCAAACAAATTTTACGATGTCCTAAGGAAGGCACGCCACTATCAATGAGCAATTGAAGGGCAATGTTGCGGCCATCTTCGAAGCCATAAGCAATGCATTCGGCACAACGAAATTTGGGGCATTTAATGCGTTGATGCGGCGGAATATCGTTTACGGCAATTTCGGCGCTGTAACACACCACATCGTTGAATAATTCGCGGTCGAAACGTAGGGCCGAAATAGGTTTTCTGTTTTTCAAGGTGGCTATTAAGGTGGACTTGTATTGGTTTAATTCCGGATCGGAATAGCCGGGCGGTAATTTATACGGAGTCACTTCATTTTGAATGAATTGTTGCGGGTATAATCGGCAGAGATTGATATAGAGGATGGCTTCTTTTTCTTGTGCACTCAAGAGGGAATTATTTTTTTCGGTATTGGCCGAATCGAGTTGAGAACTTCGCCAAGGCACTGCTTTTGATGATGTTGTAACCCCCAATAAAAAAACTAAGAGAAATAAATAGTATCGCATTGTAAATAATTAAGCAACAAAAGTAGGGGAAAGAACCCTTGCCTTGGGCTTAATTTTCAATTGATTTGAAACGGCTTATCCAAATTCGTGTGAACTTAATATAATCGCCAACAATCATTTCATTGAATGAATCTTCGGGCATCTGATAGATATAATTAGAAAATAAATCCTCCTTAAATAGATTGTAGGCTCTCCAAATTTCATGATAAGGCGTTACAAATGAATCATTATTATTAGAAAACCAATCCCTAACGTTTTTAATTATAATATCTGGATTTCCGTCATGATGAAAGATATCTTGACCAGCAATGTCAGACAAAATCTTTTGATAATAATAACGTTCCTTTTCAAGAATAAGGATTCGTTTATTTCGAAGTTTCGAATATCCGAATTCAGCAGACCCAATATCTAGCCCTAATTCGTAAGGCATATTGAATCTAGGCAAATCACCTTCATGTTTGCAATGACATCGCGATAAATCGTGAATTCCAAATTGACACGAACGAATATGCTCTTTAATTTGATTATTTCTGACCTGTGCCGACGATATTGTTTGGGATATGTAGGGTTTATAATCAAGGTAAAGGACTGTAAATAGCATGGCTCGAAGAAGAGGCGCATATTCAGTATCAAAAGGACAATTAATAAACACGTTATTATTGTAACCCATTGAATCAGATTTTACTGATTATTTAAATATATGCGATGTTTTACATCACCGCTATTCGTGTGCACAATAACTTCGCCGGTATTATCTGCAATGATAGCTTGGGCAAAGCTTATAGCTTCTTCCTCTGTTTTACAAATTCGCCTCGCTCGAATTTTCCCATCGGGCACCACACACCACTTGCCTAATTCGACGATGATATGGTATTTATTCTTTTTTCGTTCGGTGGCCATTGCCGCCAAACTTTCGGCTAATTTTTTAGTGTAGATTGATTTAGGTTTCATAATGTGAAGATAAACCACGAGTCATGGATGAAAAAGAATAATTTATAACTGAATAAACGTTTATGAATTGTTTAAAATATAATAGAACCCAAAACAAGTGACAGATGAATAAAGAAAAAGACGATGAATCTTCACGGCCCCGATTGCAACGGAAAGCCCCGACGAGGCACGAGGAGGGCTTGCAGTGTAAAGCGGGAAGTAGCTGAAGAGTGATAGGGAAATCAGCCGCAAAAATCAGTGCGAGGGAACAGAGCGAGGGAGCAGGCAAGACTACAAAGCAGCTTTGATGGCTGCAATTACTTGAGGTAATTGCGAGGCATCTTGTCCACCGGCTGTAGCCAAGGCTTTTTTACCGCCGCCGCCGCCTTTAATGAGCGGGGCTACGTTTTCTTTAATCCACTTGGCGCAATCGTAAGGAGCATCGTCGTTGCAAAGCAATACCACAAACGATTTACCGTCCACTACGGTGCATAAGCAAACCACATAAGTGCCTTCGAGAATATTGCGCAATTCGAAAGCGAGGTTGCGCAAGGCATCGCCGCTCGACACGTCCACTTGGGCACCAATAAATTGCGTATCACCTACTGTTTCGGCTTTGGGGGCTAATTCCTTGGCTTGCATTTGCAAGAAGCGTTGCTCGAGTTGTTCGGCTTGTTTTTGCCAACGATTTTTTTCGTCCATCATTTGGCGTACCGAGCCTACTAAATCTTTTGGATTTTTAAACTCGCCCTTAATGGCATTCAGTTTGTCGAGTTCGTTATTAATATAGGCTTCAGCTTTGCAACCGGCCAAGGCTTCCACACGGCGAACCCCGGCGGCCACAGCACCTTCGCTTATAATTTTAAACAAATTCAATTCGCCGGTTGAACCCACATGGGTACCGCCACACAATTCAATGGAATAATTTTCATCCATCACCACCACACGCACGGTATCGCCGTATTTTTCGCCAAACAAAGCCATGGCACCGAGTTTCAGGGCTTCTTCCTTGGGCATTTCTTTAATAACAACGGGAATATTTTGACGAATTTTTCGGTTCACAATTTTTTCAATGGCGGCTATTTCTTCATCGCTCACTTTGGCAAAATGCGAAAAGTCGAAACGCAAATAATCATCGTTCACCAAGCTACCTTTTTGGGCCACATGGGTTCCCAATACGTCGCGCAAAGCCGCGTGCATAAGGTGGGTTACACTGTGGTGGCGGGTAATTTTACGGCGCCTACTTTCATCGATTTGAGCCGATACCGCCGCGTTTACATTGGCCGGCAATTCGGCGGCCCAATGAATAATTAAATCGTTTTCTTTTTTGGTATCTGTAACCGCAACGCGTTCTTCGCCAAATTGCAAGGTACCGGTATCACCTACCTGTCCACCGCTTTCGGCATAAAACGGTGTTTCTTCCAAAACCAATTGATATTGCGTTTTCCCTTTGGCGCTCACCTTACGGTACTTCAACAAACGGGTTTCGGTGTGGGTTTGATGATAGCCCACAAAACGGGTTGGGGCATCGTGTAAAACCATCCAATCGTCGGTATCAACCACAGCGGCTTTGCGCGAACGATCTTTTTGTTGGGCCAAGGCCACATCGAAGCCGGCCTTATCGACCGTCCACCCTTTTTCAGCCGCAATGAGTTGCGTTAAATCGAGCGGGAAGCCAAAGGTATCGTTGAGTTCGAAAGCCACATCGCCACTCAGGGTATTATTCGTTACTTGCAATTCATCGAAACGTTTGAGTCCGTTTTCGAGGGTGCGCAAAAAACTTTGTTCTTCTTCTAAAATCACCTTTTGCACAAAGGCTTCTTGCTTTTTTAATTCAGGGAATACCTCGGCAAATTGATTGGCGAGCAAACCTACCAGTTGATGCAATAAAGGTTGTTTATAATTCAAGAAAGAGAAATAATAACGCACGGCACGGCGTAAAATGCGGCGAATTACATAGCCTGCGCCGGTGCTGGCCGGCAATTGGCCATCGGCAATGGTGAAGCTAATAGCACGAATATGGTCGGCAATTACACGAAACGCAATGGCGGTTTTGCTATCGCTGAAATCGTAGGTGAGTCCGGTAATTTTTTCCGTCGCCTGAATAGTGGGTGTAAACACATCGGAATCGTAGTTCGAGGTTTTGCCTTGAATAACGCGCACCAAGCGTTCGAAGCCCATACCGGTATCCACGTGTTTGGCCGGCAAAGGTTCTAACTGCCCATCTTTTTTCCTATTGAATTGAATGAATACATTGTTCCAAATTTCAATTACTTGCGGATGGTCGTTATTCACCAAGGAAGCCCCTGAAACAGCAGCGCGTTCAGCATCGGGGCGACTATCGAAATGGATTTCGGTACAAGGGCCACAAGGACCGGTATCGCCCATTTCCCAGAAATTATCTTTTTTATTACCAAGAAGAATATGGTCTTCGGCCACCACTTTTTTCCAAGCATCGTAAGCTTCATCGTCGCGGGGAATGCCCTCTTTTTCGTCGCCTTCAAAAATAGTTACGTATAAACGGTCTTTGGGCAATTGATATACTTCGGTGAGGAGTTCCCAACTCCAAGCTATGGCTTCGTTTTTAAAATAATCGCCAAAGCTCCAGTTCCCCAGCATTTCGAACATGGTGTGGTGATACGTATCTACACCCACTTCTTCGAGGTCGTTGTGTTTACCACTTACACGCAAACATTTTTGCGTATCGGCCACGCGACCGCTCACGGGTTTGTCGTTGCCCAAGAAAATATCTTTGAACTGATTCATCCCGGCGTTGGTAAACATCAGGGTAGGGTCGTTCTTTACCGTAATGGGAGCACTGGGAACAATGGTATGTCCTTTAGAAGCAAAGAATTCAAGAAAGCGGCGGCGTATTTCAGACGATGTCATGTATAAATGGTAAATGCCGACAAAAATAAGTCAATACCAGCGATTTACCGACTCGTTCTCGATATAAAGCCCTCGGTAAACAAGTTCCATTGCTTCTTGGCGAAAAACTACCCCGAACGTATTGCGGAAACTCCCGATTGACCTTATATTGCGGCATGCAAAAATTACTCATTACCCTAGCCATGTTGCTTGTATCGGTGAATTTACAAGCACAAGACGACGACGAAGTATTCGATCCGAGCCAATACAGCGACGCCTCGACGGTGAAGAAATATTGTACTCAAAAAACCTTGAACCAAACACCCACCAAATTAATTGGTTTAGGATTTGAAATGAATAGTGGGTTTAAAAATACCAATGCCTTTCATGCACAAAATATAAAGGCTATGGGTGGACTTCGAGCCCAGGCAAATTTTTTAGTGGTTAGCACCAACAAACTCATCATATCGGCCGGTGGCACGTATTGGGGAACCCGCTTATTTTCAGAGAAACCGGTGGCCTTGGCTCCCGACGACATGAACCAAGTGTATGAAAACAATATTTACAACCTTGGTGCCAATGCCACGGTATTCAAACCGCTCGACGAAAAACATTTCGTGATTGTGCAAGGGAATGTAGAATCGGCCTTCATACCCGATGAAGGTAAAATAGACAATATAAGCCGCTCCGTATTTTATTACGGCAGTGCGTTTTATGGCTGGAAAAAAGGCGATTACCGCATGATGGGTATTGGGGTTTCGCGCACTTACCGATTAGGCCGACCCTTAATTGTGCCTGTATTTTTATACAACCGCACCTTCAACGAAAAATGGGGTATTGAAGCGGTATTGCCGGCTCGCGGACATGTTCGTTATAATTTTTCGAACAATAGTATGTTGTTAGGCGGCTACGAATTGGAAGGACAACAAGTGGATATTGTGAATAGCAATAACTTCTTACAACGCGGCGAAATCAAACCACGCTTAGTCTTCGAACAACGCTTAAAAGGCTTTTTCTGGTTAAGCCTGCAAGCCGGCTATCGTGTTAACGGACGTTTCAATTTAGTAGATCGCTACAATGGACAAGAAAAACATGAAGTACTTATCAACAACTGGGGCGCCTCGCCTTACATGAACATCAGTATCAACTTCGTAAGTCCGTAAACACTTACTTCTTTACTTGGCGCGTCCAAGTGTCGGTACGGCCAAACATCGATACACCAATAAAACCGCGCACATCCAAGGTATTGGCATCTTGCAGATTCATTTTGCACGAATATTCTTTGCCTACTTTCGGATCGTAAACAGTGCCGTTTTGCCATTCTTTTTCTTCTTCGTTGTACGTAAAGCCTTTTAAATTAACCAATCCTAAGGTTGGCACGTTGCGTAAACTTTCATCGGGATTCCGCTTGTCGAGTTTGGGTTTGCCTGTTTCAGGATCAATCGGTTCTTTCAACCATACAATTTTCCCGGCGTAATGGCCCGATGTGGTCTTATAGATTTTCACAATCCCGGTGCCTTCCCCGTTTTTCCAATTGCCAATAATTTCATCGGCTTTCGATTGAGCAGAAACTAAGGTTGAAGTCAAGAGCAAAGAAACGAATAGCGAAAAAAATGTTTTCATGGTATTATTTTAGAAGGGTGAAAATAATGTAATTCATGGAAAGAAACCCTTGACACGAATCAATTTTTTCGATAGAACCTATAAGCTTCTCCAACCCTTCCATATCCGTTGCATATCGTCTTGTACCGTGTATTCGCGCGCATACAATCGAATTAATGGAATCTGGCGTTCATCGTGAGGCAATAAATAATCGCCACCAATGGATATTAAATAGGGCTTGGAATACGGAAATGGCTTGCGGTTTTCGTAACCAATCCAGGTTTTCCGTCCAATAAATACCTGCAACAAATTCCCAAAAGCCGTAATAGGTTGCTTGAATACAAAGGCTAACATTGGAAACAGTAATATACCCAAGAAGGAAAATCCAATATCGGCCAAGCGTTTATTGCGACGGGCCCCGGGCTCCGATAATGCATAGCGAATATCGGTAGTGTACAAATCGCCGGCGGTGTTTTTACTATTACTGCCAATAATACTGTCGGTACCTAAGCCATGCAATTTATAATCGAAGGCCGAACCGGTTTGTTGCATTGAATCGATGATGGCTTTAAACGATAATTGTTGTTGCACATATATAATTTCGGAAGCCTGGTAAACACGGGCCAACCAAGGCAATTCCGATAGTGTACCCACAGCACCTGCTTGCATGGCGGTACCGGGTTCAATGCGGCCCACCAATTGTTTTTCAATATGCGCTTGCTGCCATAAATCGCGCACCGCTTGTTCACCTTCGGCATTGCTCACCAATAAAACACGTTGGTGACGGGTTTGCTCCGAACTCACTTGTTCCACCCCCATGGCCTGCATCAAGGCGCGCCACAACAACATCAACAAAGTGGCACTCAAGGCGCCTAAAACCGTAATACCCCGCGAAAAGCGAACCGTTTCGGGCAATAAACCATAAATGGCCAAGGTAATTAAGCCTCCCCATAACATGCCCCGCATCAAGCGCGAAGCCTTATAGGGTTTATCGTAACCACCACTTAAAAACACCGTGCCCGTCCACGTGAGAATATACCCCACAAAAAACAACCACAACAAACTTGGCGCATACACGGTGCCGGTTTTTACTTGCGTTACCCACATTTGCTTCATACTCCATAAAGCCAATAACATGGTGCCCGCATCCAACAAAGGCAACTTCACAATATCGAATACCCGAATCACCAAGGCCAACAAAGCCCTGAAATAAATGGCGCATTGAATTAAAAAAACAAAGGCTTGTTTTTGCGACGAAGAAAAGTGCTTCTTGGCAAAAATGATCATGGCCTGATAAAACATCCGCACATAATTCAAACTGCCCTTCTTCGTGCTTTCTCCTTTATAATGAATCACGGTGGTATCGGGAAAATATACATTCTCGAAGCCCGCTTGTTTAATGCGGTAACTCAAATCAATGTCTTCCCCATACATAAAATAGGTTTCGTCGAAACTACCCACCGCATCAATCACCGCCTTTCTACAAAACATAAAACAACCTACCAATACATCCACGGTATGCGTTTCATGTTCCGATAAATAGCCTAAATGATATTGGTTGAAGCGACGCGAACGCGGGAATAAACCCGACAAACCACTAATTTTATAAAAGGCCACTGCGGCCGAAGGGAAACCCCGCTTCGATTCGGGTAAAAACTCCCCCTTGCCATCCACCAATCGGCAACCCAAGGCACCGGCTTCCGGGTGAGCTTGCATATAGGCATAGCATTTTAGCAGACTGTCTTCAGGCAAAATCGTATCCGGATTCAAATACAAAATATACTCGCCCTTCGCTAAAGCCACTGCTTGGTTATTGGCTTTAGCAAAACCTACATTCTCGGTATTGGCAATACAGATAGCCTGCGGAAACTGGGTTCGCACCATATCTACACTGCCATCCACCGATGCATTATCTACTACAAAAACCTCCGCTTGCATTCCTTCGCAGGCCCTAAAAACCGACAACAAACAATGCTCAAGAAAGTACTTGACATTGTAGTTCACAATAATAATACTGAGCTGCATGGGTTCGGAAAAAGAAGTATCTTTGATAGGCTCAAAAATAGCGGAAATACAGCAATATCTATGAATGATTCATTAAAAAACACGCTCTTACGGGCTTTACATGCGGGGGCCGATGTATTACGCCATTTTTTTGAAGGGACCTTTTCGGTAGAAAGCAAAGACACGCTGAATAATTTGGTAACCGAAGCCGATAAGAAATCGGAGGAAGCCATCATTGCCGTCATCAAAGCCGATTTTCCCGATCATTTCATTTTAAGCGAAGAAGTAGGCGAACTCAGTACTGCCTCGAATTATAAATGGGTCATCGACCCAATAGACGGCACCGTGAATTTCGCGCATGGCATTCCCATTTGTTGCATCAGTATTGGCTTGGAAAAAGATGGACAAATGCTGATGGGTGCTGTGTTCAACCCCTTCATGAACGAATTGTTTTTTGCCGAAAAAGGCCTGGGCGCTTTCCTCAACAACCGCCCCATTCGCGTATCGGAAAAAACCAATATTGAAAGCGCTTGCCTCGTAACCGGCTTCCCCTACAAATGGGCCAATATCGAAACAGACCCTATTCCCGTTTTTGAACGCTTCATTCGAAAAGGCTTGCCGGTACGGCGTTTGGGCTCGGCCGCTATCGATTTATGCTGGGTGGCGGCAGGACGCTTCGATGGGTTTTGGGAATATAATTTAAATCCGTGGGACGTGGCCGCAGGCTACCTCATCGTGCAAGAAGCCGGTGGACGAATTTCCAATTTTAATGGCGATGCCTTCGATATTTACGACAAACAAACTCTCGCCACCAACGGAAAAATTCACAACGACATGCTCAGCATGATCAATGGACAATCCTAATTTTCTTTGGGGCTGTCGGCCACGAATCTTTCTTCAGCTACTATCCGTCCCTTCCGGGCTCCGCTACGCTGCGGTGCTCCGCTTCGCTTCACACCAAGCCCTCCAGGCACGGCAGCCCTTGAGCCAATACACTCGCTTCCCCTTTCCCACACTCGCTTCTCGTAGAGCTATCCCCTAGCTCTACCCGCTTTCACACACTCGCTTTCTGTTTTCCCGCATCCGCTTTCACACACTCGCTTTCTCGCAGAGACATGGCATGCCATTTTTTCAAATTATTCTAACTCATTTCTGCTTTCCAATAATATCCATCAACAACTGAATTTGATCTTTCAAATAAGCATTTTCTGTATTCAATTGCTGTATATACAATTCATAACCAGTCGACACTTCTTGCCCAATTAACTTTTGACTTCCATCATTATTATGTTGCGTCAATTGGAAAATATTGGCCACCTCCAACGAAAAAGCTTGCTGTAAGGTTATATTATAATGGTTACATAATTTAATCAATAAATTCAATTGAAGATTCGGGTAACGTCCATTTTCTATTTTACTGATTACAGGATGTGTGATTCCAATTTCTTTAGCAACCGATTGTAAAGTTTCTTTTCTGGCATTTCTAATAGTATGTAAATTCTGACCCAGTGTTATGAGCAAAACATTCAAATCGATGGATTTCATTTCGCAATTTTAAGCATAAATATTTTACATTTTGTAAAATATAAGAACAAATTGTTTTTATAATGATATCTGTTCGAACAAAGTTTATGTTTCTTTGTAATAATGCCTATGAAGTCAACAAAAAAGCGTTTTTGTTTCACATTTTAAAAATAATTACAATAAGTTCACACACTTGAATGTTATTGTTTGATGTTGTATGAGCCATCATCATAGCGTTTAAAATTCGCATCACACTTAAATTAACATGGTCCATATTGTTTTCGTATAACCGCTTAAATCATCCAATCACCTGCATACATGAAATATCAAAAAGTCGAAAAAATCATCCCCTTATTTTTTTTGTTGTTAGGTGTTCTATTCATAATCACGGCATTTTTTCTGAATGAAGAATGGATTTATTCCATGGCTGTTGGCATGATTTTAATATTCTTTAGTTTATTTCTTTACCTACTTAGAAAAAAAATAGATTAAACCGCTAACACTATTTCGTTTTATTTTGTGGGCAACATGTTCACCCATATCGCCCTCTTGCGAGGCATCAACGTTGGCGGAAATCGCCGCATTAACATGGAAGCCTTGAAAGCCTTATTTGTCAATCAAGAATTCACAGCGGTAAAAACCTATATCCAAAGTGGGAATGTTATTTTCAACGGAAACATTACGGATAAAAACCATACAGCCTCGCAAATTGAAAAGGCCATACAATCACAATTCGGATTTGAGGTGCCGGTAATCATTAAAACAAAAGAACAATGGCAATCTATTATTGCACAAAATCCATTTGTTCATCAAGCCGGAATCGATGAAAAAAATTTACACGTAACCCTATTGAGTGAGAAACCATCACCTGCTTCAATAAAAAAACTACCAACATCTCCCCTGAATGGCGATGCATTTAATCTCATCGATGAGACTATTTTTCTTCATTGCCAAAATCCCTACCATCAAACCAAACTCAGCAATGCCTTCTTCGAAAAAATATTGGGCGTAAAAGCCACCACCCGCAATTGGAAAACCATATTAACAGTGAACAGTTTCTGTTAACAGCGCACAAAATCAGTAAACAGTTTCAGCGAACAGAAAACAGAAAACCTCCTAAACCTCAAACCTCCGTGAAAACACCTCTTACCCTCGGTGATAAAAATTGATGAAATTTAGTCAGGGCATGCCCTGCCTCTACAAACCCTCGGTGATAAATCAGTGAACAGTTTCAGCGAACAGCGAACAGGAAGAACATCCTAAACCCATGCCATTATTACCCTGGACTGAAACGACTATAAACAATTCAATACCCCTTTATTTAATTCATTCGGCATAATCTTGCCAAAGGAATTGCATATAATCGTGTACGGATAATATCCGTACATTTGAAAAAATAATTCCCATGATTGCCTCCAAAGAACAAACCCGATTCGATGTGCGTTTGCCCAAACAGCAAAAAGACTTGTTTGAAAAAGCGGCTCAATTGGGGGGCTATAGAAACCTAACTGATTTTATGATAAAAACCTTACAAACGCAATCGGACATCATCCTAGCAGCGCATCGACAAATTATTGCCGACGAAACGGATGCAAAAATCTTTTTCCAAGCTATCAGCACAAACCCCAAACCCAACAAAGCCCTGAAAAACGCCTTAACCAAATACCAAAATCAAAAGGGGAAATCGAAATCATGACGGTTCTTTTAGAAAAAACGCACCAAAGGAACAACTTCGATTGTGGCGATGAAGCATTGAATTTTTATCTAAAACATCAAGCCTCGCAAGATGTTAAACGCAAACTGAGTGCTTGTTTTGTTTATACCGAACATAACACCAATCAGATTCTTGGCTATTACACCTTATCGGCCGGGAGTATTCCTTATCAAGACATTCCTGAAACATTCAATAAAAAATTACCGTCGGGGTACCAAAGCATTCCGGTTATTTTAATTGGCCGTTTAGCTGTTTCTAAAACAAACCAAGGTAAAGGCTTAGGCGCATTGCTCTTGATTGATGCCCTCCAACGCTGTTACGAAAAACACACTGAATTAGGCGCATGGGCCATTGTGGTTTATCCCAAAAATGAAAGCGCCAAACAATTTTACTTACACTTCGGATTCATAACCTTACCACAAAGTGGCAAACTATTTATTCCAATGAAGTTGGTTGTGAATCTTTTTAAAAATCAATAAACAAAATCAGCGAACAAAATCAGTAAACAGATTGAGCGAACAGAAAACAGAAAACCTCCTAAACCTCAAACCTCCGTGAAAACACCTCTTACCCTCTGTGATAAAAATTAATGAAATTTAGTCAGGGCATGCCCTGCCTCTACAAACCCGCGTGATAAAAAAAAGAGAAAGGGCATGCCCTTTCTCTACATAAAATTCCGAATAAAAATAACCTCGTTTTATTTCCGTAACTGCTCGGCTTTCTTAATGCGCGCTGTCGCCGCTAAATTCTTGTAATAATCCGCCAAGGCCACATTGCCTTTATTGCGCCACGTTATATCGAGGAACTGAATAGACGTTAAATCCAACGAATCTTTGGACAAGGCTTTTTCAAACCAATAAATCGCACTATCAGGATTACCCATAGTGCCATAAATGCAACCAATATTATTCATAAAATCGCTCTCTAAAGTATCGCGCTGATGAGCCTTAAAGAAATAAGGTTGCGAAACCATCAACTGATTAATCCCTTCCTGAATACGCGCACCACCTAAACCAATTTTATACATCCCGCGGTTATAATACACGGTCCCCACATTATTGATGAAAATACCATTGGTGGAATCTTCGGCCAAAGCCTTGGTATAATACTTGAAGGCACTGTCTAGATAGCCATAATATGCCACCGAATCGCCACTGGCTTTAATGCCTTCCGAGAAATTGAAATAGGCCTTACCCAATTGGTTATACCCATCGGACGGTAAAGCCGGATACAAACTCATGGAACGATTAAAGTACTCAATAGAACGAGCACTTTCTTTGGCCGCCGAATCGTTGATTTGTTGTTGCGTATAACCCAATTGTGTTAACTCGTCGGTTAATACTTCCTTGCGTTCTGTGCCCGACAAGTGATTCCCCATATAAAACAATAAGTGGGTCGCGTTCGGGAAATTTTCAATATCGCCCGAGAACAAACTATAATCACTCTTCCAATCGGCATTGCGCGACCAAGTACGTACACTGTATAAAGAAGCCGCCAAGAAAATAATACCAAACAACAAAGGCGCTTGCTGAATGCCTCCCATAAAACTACCCGATTCGTTTTTGTTTTTACGCAAGAACATATCAAACAAATAAACAAGGGCTAAACTAATACCCACCGAAGGCACAAAGAATAAACGTTCCCCAAACGAAGTACCAATCAACATGAATACGTTCGAGGTAATGGACATGGTGATGAAGAACCAGAAAAAGCCAAAGCCCATTGGACTCTTTTCCTTCCATTTCCAAACGGCGTAGCCGAACATAATGAGGAATAATAAGAAAGAGAAAATAAAGCCGGGATCGTTAAAGCCAACCGGCTCTAAGGTAGAAAACGAATAATCGCAACTCAAAAAACGCGGATAAACAAATTGACGAATATAATAACCCAAGGTGCTCACCGCCGATGCAAATTGCGAAGACCCCTTGTACTTGGCTTGTAAATCTAAGGGCAATACCGCTTGCTCTTTGGGGTCGCATAATACCATGTAGTTATCGAGCGGACTGGTTTTAGGTGCTTGCGGATAACCCGATAAGGCTTGATGACGGGCAAACAAAAAGAATAAAGCCGTAACCAATAAGGCGCCTGAAAACACCATATTTTTCTTGATATCCAACTTCGTGAAGAAGTAAATGAAAAGCGGGAATATAGCCACACCCACCACCGTTGATTCCTTCGAGAAGCAACCCATAGCGAAGGATAAAATACCTAAAATCAACCATTGCATTTTAGCTTGATGGGCATACAATTGAATACAACGCAAGGCTAATAAAATGCCCAATAAACTTAATATTTCATCGGCACTTTTTACGTTGGCCACCACTTCGGAGTGAATAGGATGCACCGCAAATAAGAGCGTAGCCAGAAAGGGCACCACCCAACGTTTATTCATGGCATGATACAAAACCCAAAACAATAGCATAACGGTTAAGGCAAACAAGAACACATTCACTTTATGAAAATGATGCGCGGCCGTAAACGAATCGGTGTTCGCATCGAATACATTCCACTGAATATTGAATAAAAATTTAGTGAAGGGACGATACAAGGAGTTTTCCAAATCGGAAAAATCACCTTTACGCAACGGGGTACTGAAAATGGTTTTGGTATTTTCCCAACTCACCGGCGCTTTGGTAATTTTATTGTTCTTGATAATGCCATGATCATCTAAAACAAACCGATGATTGAAGGTATTGCTGAACAAGAAAACACTCAAAACGGCCAATACCAAAGTCAATACCCAAGGCAAACGCGAATTAGTAGCCACCGTGGTTTCCGGCATTGAATTGATTTCATTGACCGGGGCGGTTTTGGGTATAGGATTTTGGCTGGAAACTTGTGGACCTTTGGCTGTAAACTTTTGTTTTTTACCCATAATGCAAGGAATTAATTGACCGAAACAACAAATATAGTTTAAGTCGCCCGAAATGGCGATACGGGAAAAGGAAGTGCTTGATGAATGAAGGCGTATGCCTTAACACTCCGGTAAACTCAAAGGAATATGAATGGCCAATCCACCATCGCTGGTTTCTTTGTACTTGTGGTTCATATCGAGGGCCGTTTGCCACATGGTATTTACCACTTTATCGAGACTCACCTTCGCATCGTAGGGATTGCTTTGCAAGGCCAATTGGGCGGCAGTAATAGCCTTGATGGCCCCCATGCTATTGCGTTCGATACACGGAATTTGAACCAATCCACCCACCGGATCGCAGGTCATACCTAAATGATGTTCCATGGCAATTTCGGCCGCTTGCAGGGCCTGATTGGGGGTACCGCCTAAGCAGGCACATAAAGCCGCAGCGGCCATGGCACTGCTTACGCCAATTTCGGCTTGGCACCCGCCCATAGCGGCCGATATGGTAGCGCCTTTTTTAAACACGCACCCAATTTCGGAAGCCGTTAAAAGGAAACGAATAATATTATCGTCGGAATACCCGTCGCAGAAGGTAACATAATACATCAGCACAGCCGGAATTACCCCGGCTGCCCCATTGGTGGGTGCTGTAACTACTCGACTAAACGAAGCATTTTCTTCATTCACGGCCAAGGCAAAACACGATACCCAATCGAGGGTATAACGAAAATGATGACCGCCTTGACGAATGCGTTCCATCCAAACTTCGAACGACCAATCGTTTGATTTTTCGTTTAATAATTTTTTATTCAATTGGGCGGCACGGCGCACCACATTTAAGCCGCCCGGCAAAACCCCATCCAAATGGCAACCCCGATGAATGCATTCGCGCATTACCTTCCAAATGCCTAAAACACCGTCGCGGGTTTCGGCTTCCGAACGCCAAGCTTGTTCATTTTCCATCACCACGTCGGCAATCGACAAGCCCGTTTTCATGCACCAATGCAAAATATCGGACGAGGTATCGATGGGAAAAGGCAAAGAAACCGGATTCAAATGCAGTTCATCGTCTTTTTGTTCCTTCACTACAAAGCCGCCGCCAATGGAATAATAGGTATCGGCCAAAGAATCGCCATTGCTGAAGGTAGCCAAGAAACTCAAGGCATTGGGGTGGAAGGGTAAACTGTCTTGCTTGAGGAATTGAATATCGATTTGCGGATCAAAATCAATATCGTGATGTCCATTTAAATTTAAACGCTTATTGCTTTTAATTTCTTGAACGGTGCTTTGAATCAAATTCACATCGAAGGTTACGGGGTCTTCGCCCAATAAACCCAACAACACCGCAATATCGGTGCCGTGTCCAACACCGGTTTTAGCCAAAGACCCATACAGCAATACTTGCAAATGCACCAACTGATGCAATTGTTCTTTCTTTTGCAAGGCGTTCAAAAATTGCAGGGCGGCGCGCCAAGGCCCCAAGGTATGGGAACTGCTGGGACCAACCCCTATTTTGAACATATCGAATACTGAAATGGCTTCGTGCGACACGGGTACAATTTAGTATGCGAATTTAAGGGAATTCGTACAAGGCGAGGGGGCTTCTTTATTGGATTAATTTATTGGCTGAAGAAAGATTCAGACGATCAAGAATAGCCGTGATGGTAGCAGAAAGCGTTGTTGGCTTGTGCCATGGCCTGCTATGGCACAAGCCAACAACCTTGGCGCGGACAGCACGACGGGTGATGACCCAAGCGATGCTGATGCGCTTCGAAAAAAGCTAGACTAAATTTTTCCAAATGGCATCGGGTGCCTTGATATGACGCACCACTTTCAGAATGGCGTTGCGGTTGATGCCGCCGTAAATATGCGGGAAATCTTCACCTCGACTGGCGGCGAATTCGTATTTCAGGGGTGCGGTGAGGGCCTCGGGATTGAGGTGCAAGCACACCACTTCCGTATCGTGGGTATAGTATTTATTGGCCGAAGTTTCGAGTTGCGATAAGGTACTGCAATGAATGAAACCCTCTTGGGGGAAGGCCGACGGAAAATAATCGTCGTTGGTATTTTGCGCGTCCCAATACTTGGCTTGGCAGAGGTGATAAATTATACTCATTTGGCGAAGAGCATGCGGTAATCGGTGCGGATTTTTCCTTTGGTGATGTCGTCGAGTTTCGATTTCAACATACGGCGTTTGAAGGGCGAAATATGATCGATGAATAATTTGCCGTCAATATGATCGTACTCGTGCAAAATGATACGGGCGGTGATGCCATCGAAGGTTTCAATATGTTCTTGGAATTGTTCGTCCATATAACGCAAGGTAACGGTGGCCGGACGGTTTACATCTTCGCGAATTTTCGGAATGCTTAAACAGCCTTCGTTGTATGGCCACGGGTTTCCGCCCAAGGCTTCGATATGGGCGTTGATGAATACGCGTTTGATGGGTTTTTCGTTGGCGTATTCTTTCTTGTCTTCTTCGTCGGCGTTTTCAACCAATTGTAAACTATCTACCAAGAACAAACGAATGGCGTGGTTGATTTGCGGGGCGGCAAGTCCAACCCCATTGGAATTATACAAGGTATCCCACATGTTCTCGATGAGTTCGGGCAAAGCGGGATAGTCGGGTGTAATATCGACGGCGACTTTGCGCAAGGTGGGATGGCCGAAGGCCACGATAGGTAAAATCATGGTGCAAAATTACGAAAAAAGTGGGGCTACTCAATTCATTCCCTGCATATAACCTTGCAAGAGGATGGTGGCGCTGACTTCGTCGAGCAGGGCTTTGTTTTGGCGATCCTTCTTTTTGAGTCCACTATCCACCAAAGTCCGTGTGGCCATTTTCGAGGTATAGCGTTCATCGAGGGTTTTGATGGGCATGCTCGGGAAATGCTTTTGAAACAAGGTAATGAATTGGCGCACCAAGGGCGTGGCGTGGGTGTCTTCGTTGCGCAACGAAACGGGCATGCCAATGAGCACGAGTTCCACCGCTTCTTGTTCGAAATATTTTTTTAGGAAGGGAATTAAATCGGGCGTATCGACGGTGGTGAGTCCGGTAGCAATAATTTGCATAGGATCGGTCACGGCAATACCGGTGCGTTTTTTTCCGAAGTCGATGGCCAATAAGCGGGGCATGGGAACGAAGGTAATTTTTAATCTTCATATTGTGGGATGCTTCGATGTAAGTTCCGTTTGGGCGGCGCCGAATTCGTATTACTTTTACAAGGCTATGAAACCGCGTGTTATTTGGCTTTGCAGTTGGTACCCGAATGAGGTCGATCGTTTTACGGGCGATTTCATTCAGCGTCATGCCATCGCGGCTTCGGCCTATGCGTATATTGAGGTGGTGCATGTGGTGCATGGTTGTTCCGAGAAAAAAGAAACGGTGCATCGGGTGAATGCGCATTTGCGGGAGACCATTATTTATACCACGGCCGGTAATAAACTAACAAGACATTGGTGTTTGCGTAAAGCCTATGCGCAATTTTTTACGTCGTACGAAGCGCAATACGGTAAGCCCGATGCCTTGCATGTGCATGTGGCGTTTCCGGCCGGTATCATTGGTCGAATTTGGAAAAACAAATGGTCGATTCCCTTGTTATTGACGGAACATTATGGCATTTATAATCAGGTGGTGGAAGATGCCTTTCCGAAGCGTTCGTGGTGGTTTCAACGGGCTACGCAAGCAGCGGTTCAAGCGGCGAATATGGTATTGCCGGTGAGTGATGCCTTGGCACAAGGCATGCAAACATATGTAGGAAAATTCCCGTACACGGTGGTCCCGAATGTAGTGGATACGAGTTTGTTTTATCCATCGGAAAATGTAAAAACAATCAAGCCGTTTCGTTTTGTGCACGTCTCGAATATGGCGGCGGTAAAAAATATACCGGGTTTATTAAGGGCTTTC
>JBPCSZ010000098.1:0-2899 GCA_051006655.1 Chitinophagaceae bacterium | reverse complement strand
ACACCAAATTATCAAAGCCTATATGAAAAAACATCCGGAGAAAACGTTTGTTGATATTATGGCGATGAAGATGGATAGTCAGGCGTTTTTACGGGAATCGGGGTATAAGCCGATGTAAGTTCCTGCCGATGCAAAATAGCCGTGATGGCAACGGAAAGCGTTGGCGGGGTGGCCATGGCATGCTATGGCTAACCCGCCAACCTTGGAGTGAACAGCACGACGACTGCCGACGCCCGCACCCCGATGCGCTTCAAAAAAATTAATTCACCCAGCCTTTGGCTTCTTGTTCAATATGGGTTACCACCACATTGACCTCGAAGGTTTCTTGTAAATAACGGGCCATCGCATCGGCACTGTACACCGAACGGTGTTGTCCGCCGGTACACCCAAAACTAATCATCAAATGTTCGAAACCGCGTTGCAAATAATCTTCCACGTGAATGCTCACCACTTGCTTGGCGGCGTTTAAAAATTCGTGGATGCGGGTTTCGTTTTGTAAAAATTGCTTCACGGGTTCATCGCGACCGGTGAGTTTTTTATAAGGATCAAAACGGCCCGGATTCAATATACCACGGCAATCGAACACATAGCCTCCGCCATTCCCGCTTTCATCGATAGGCAAGCCTTTTTTATACGAAAAACTGAAAACACGAATGGTGAGTTTATGGGGTATCGACATGGGGCGGGTGGTTTAAAATAGTTTGTAATACAGACGCTAATACGGGGGCATCGACCAAGGAATACATCGATAACCAGGTTTGAATATTGTGTAAGCCTTGCGGAATACTGCTTAAAAAATGGGGCTTGCGTTCGAGTATACCGCGACGGCCATAGGCCCCCAACACTTGCAACAAACGCACCAATACCACATCGCGATAAGCTTCGTCGAAACGCGCTTCATCGATAGCAATGAATTGTTGTACTTCTTTTTTGTAGCCGGCATACAAGGCTTCTTTCCAAGCAATGGACAATGATGCTTTGGCTTGCCATAATAACGACGCCACATCGTACGACAAAGGTCCACGCATGCCCCCTTGAAAATCGATGAAACACAAGGCGTTATTATTGACTAATATATTGCGACCTTGAAAATCGCGGTACATAAAATATTGTTCGGGAATATGGGCAATGCGTTGGGCTAAACGCTCAAATTCAGGTTGAATACCCGAGGGCAATTTTTCTTTAAACAGCGCTTCCCAATAATAGGTTTCAAAATAATGCAAATCGTGCATCACGGCATCGGCATCGAACGCCCCTTGCGCATAACAACGCGAAAAATTAAGTGTAGCCGAAGCCGGTATTTGCATGCGCACTAAATGTTGCAAGGCTTGTTCGTACAAGACATAAACCGCATCGGTTTCGCCCAAGCGCAATCGAACATCCAATAAAGATTCTCGTCCGCCATCGCTTAAAATATATTCCTTTTTATGGCTCGACACCATCAACAAGTTGGGTACAGGAATACCATACTCGGCAAAGTGTTGCGTGAAATAAAAAAAGGTTTCATTCTCGTCGACGGCTTCGTTGTGGCACCAAATATAATTTTCAGTTGGGCTCAATAAACGTTTGTATTGTCGGTCGGAACCGGCTTGCACAATGGCTTCCTCCCCCACTATACCTTTATTCAATAACCACTGCGTACAATCGTTGTGCATAGGGGTAAAGGTAATTACGAATTGTTTTGTTGCGCCATCAAGTCTAAAAATTCCGCTTCGCTTAAAATGCTAATCGTTCCTAATTTTTTAGCCTTTTCTAATTTACTGCCTGCGTCTTCGCCCACCACCAAATAATTGAGTTTACTGCTCACACTGCCTAACAACGAACCGCCTTGTGCTTCCACCATGGCTTCGGCTTCACTGCGTTTCATACTCAAGGTACCGGTAAACAAAAATGTTTTGCCTTGCAAACTACCACCCATAGCTTCTTGCTTTTGTGTATTGTGCATCGAAACACCGGCTTGTTCCAAGGCATCGAGCAAGGATCGATTATCGTGGTGCGTAAAAAATTCCACAATCGAGGTCGCTACTTTTTCGCCCACATCTTCAACGCTTAATAAATCGTCTTTGGTTTTGGTGTACAGTTCGCTGATGTGCGTTACCGTGCGGGCTAAAGCTTTGGCCGTGGTTTCGCCCACATAACGAATGCCTAATGCAAACAACAAACGCGCCAGGGGTTGCTGTTTCGATTTTTCAATGGCGGCCTGTAAATTCTGCATCGACTTTTCGCCGAAGCCTTCCATGCCTTTAATTTCATCGTAAGGCAAAGCATAAATACCGGCAATATTTTTCAAGAAGCCCTGCTCGTAAAACTTGCGCACCAAGGCATCGCCGAGTCCACGAATATCCATTGCATCTTTCGACGCAAAATGAATGATGCGCTCAATTACCTGCGCCTCGCAATTGATATTGGTACAACGCCACACGGCTTCACCGTCGGGTTTAAACAAGACTTCGTTACACACTGGACAAGCACGCGGAAATTCAATCACTTGTTCGTGTCCTTTACGTAATTCCGGAAACGATTTCACCACATACGGAATCACATCGCCCGCCCGTTCAATCAGCACCGTATCGCCCAACATCAATTGTTTTTCTTGCACCACGTCTTCGTTGAATAAAGACAGTGATGAGATGGTAACCCCGCCCACCGAAACCGGTTCAATTTTGGCCACAGGCGTAATACTGCCCGTTCGGCCCACTTGATATTCAACGGCCAATAAGGTACTGGTAGCTTGGCGCGCCTTGAATTTAAAGGCCATGGCCCAACGCGGGTGGTGACTGGTTTGTCCCACTTTTTCTTGCAAAGCAATTTGGTTCACTTTAATTACCATGCCATCAATATCGTAAGGCAAGGTATCGCGATTGTTTTCAAAATCGAGCACATAATCAATCACCGCATC
>JBPCSZ010000097.1:0-3689 GCA_051006655.1 Chitinophagaceae bacterium | reverse complement strand
TCGTGAAACTTATCGTCGGTCATCATGCCGTATTTCACAAAGAGTCCAATATGTTCCCATTTATCTTCAAAGGCTTTGCGGTCGGCACGGAATAATTCATCAAGTTTATCGGCTACTTTCTTGGTAATGTGGGCATTGATTTTCTTTACATTCGGGTCGCCTTGTAAATAAGAGCGACTTACGTTCAACGGAATATCCGGACTATCAATGACCCCGTGCAACAACATTAAAAATTCAGGGACAATGTCTTTCACTTCATCGGTTACAAATACCTGGTTGCTGTAGAGATTGATTTTATCTTTCTGAATTTCGTAATTGTTTTTAATGCTGGGGAAGTATAAAATGCCGGTCAGGTTGAAGGGATAATCTACATTCAAATGAATCCAAAACAAGGGTGTTTCGGCCATGGGATATAATTCGCGGTAGAAATTCTTATAATCGTCTTCCGTTAATTCGCTGGGCTTTTTCGTCCAAGCGGGGGCCACATTATTAATTTGTTCGTCTTTGAATTTAATGGGCACGGGCAAGAAGGCACAGAATTTCTTCAAAATACTGCGGAGGCGATGTTCGTCTAAAAACTCTTCGCTTTCTTCGTTTACATGCATCACAATATCGGTACCGCGTTCTTCTTTTTCGGCGGTATCGAGGGTGTACGAAGGACTCCCATCGCAACGCCATTGAGCGGCCGGGGCATCCTTCCACGATTTAGTAACAATTTCAACTTCTTTACTAATCATGAACGACGAGTAGAAGCCTAAACCGAAATGACCAATCACACTGGCCGAATCGCTTTGTCCTTTGTATTTTTCCAAAAACTCTTCGGCGCTCGAAAAGGCCACTTGGTTGATGTATTTATCTACTTCTTCGGCAGTCATCCCAATACCGCGATCGCGAATGGTGATTGTCTTTTTTTCCGAATCGAGTAAAATTTCTATGTCAATATTTCCTACTTCGCCTTTGAATTCGCCGAGGGAAGCCAGGGTTTGTAATTTTCGGGTAGCATCTACGGCATTGCTGACCAATTCACGCAAGAAGATTTCATGGTCGCTGTAAAGGAATTTCTTAATAATCGGGAAGATATTTTCCGTTTGTACGCGTATTTGTCCTTGTTGCATAATCTATTTTTTTCTTCCTATAAACAAAGGTTGTGCCATGGTTAAAAGATATGACAAATTGACGAGTGCAACTTAACAAGCCAATGAAACATGTACCTTTGCGCCATGTCGAAAGAAAAAGTAATGCAATGTGCCTTCTGTTTAAAACGCGCGGAAGACGTTCGAATGATGGTGAGTGGCGCAAAAGCCAGCATTTGCGATGAATGTATTAGCAATGCCCGCCACATTATTGAAGAAGAATTGGGTGTTCCGGCCGATGCCGCTCCCGTGAAGCCATTATTAGCGCCTTTTTCGTACAAACCCCGTGAAATTACAGCCTACCTCGACCAATATGTTATTGGACAAGACGAAGCCAAGAAAGTGCTGAGTGTTGCCATTTACAACCATTACAAGCGTTTGAACCAAGTGCGCCAAGATGATGTTGAAATTGAAAAATCGAATATCATTATGGTGGGCGAAACAGGTTCGGGTAAAACCTTATTGGCCAAAAGCATTGCCAAAATGTTGAATGTGCCTTTTGCCATTGCCGATGCCACCGTCTTCACCGAAGCCGGCTATGTGGGCGAAGATGTGGAGAGTATTCTTTCGCGCTTGTTGCAAGCCGCCGATTATAATGTGGAGATGGCCGAAAAAGGCATTGTATTCATCGACGAAATTGATAAAATTGGTCGCAAGAGCGATAACCCGTCTATTACCCGCGATGTAAGCGGTGAAGGCGTTCAGCAAGCCATGTTGAAATTATTGGAAGGCTCGGAAGTGTTGGTACCACCGCAAGGCGGACGAAAACACCCTGACCAAAAAATGATTAAAATTAATACCCAACATATTTTATTCATTTGTGGCGGTGCGTTCGAAGGCATCGATAAAACCATTGCCCGCCGTATTCAAACCTCGGCCATTGGCTTTAAATCGAACCACGAAAACGAAAAATTGGAAAAAGACCAATTGATTCAATATGTGAATGCGCAAGACTTACGCAGTTACGGTTTAATTCCCGAACTTTTGGGACGCTTACCGGTGGTGACTCACTTGAAAGCCCTCGACCGCGATGCCTTACGCCGCATATTAACCGAACCCAAGAACGCCCTCATTAAACAATATACTCGCTTGTTTGAATACGAGAACATTGCTTTGAAAGTGGAAGACGATGCCTTGGATTATATTGTAGACAAAGCCACTGAATTCAAATTGGGTGGGCGCGGACTCCGTTCGATTTGCGAATTGGTGATGACCGATGCCATGTACGATTTACCGGGTAAAAATGTATCCGAATTCACGCTTACCCTCGATTACGCCAAAGAGAAAATTGAGCGCTCGAAATATGCTTATTTGAAAGTAGCCTAATTGCGTTTTACACCACCTTTTTAGCGTATTTTCGCTGTATGCAAAAAGGATTTCTGCTCGTTGTGAGCTTGTTGATGTTTTGGGGACTTAGTGCCTGTGCTCAAAAAAATAAAGTAACAGAAGTATACATGGAACGAACGCCTTGTTTTGGGCGTTGTCCTTGGTATAATGTGTACATCACCAAAGAGGGTTATATTCATTATGAAGGAAAAAAAGATGCCGAACTATTAGGCGTTTACGAAGGAAAAGTGCCCAAGAAGGAAGTCTTGGAGATGATGAAGTGGCTTCAAAAACAACAATTACCTACCGAAGAAACCTCCTACCCCGTTACCATCAGCGATGTATCGCGCATGCACATGTCGTTTAAAAATAATGGCAAACACGTGGCCTTGAAAAATGCACAAGAAGGTCCGGCCTATTTCAAAGAATTAGGAGCCTATATGGATGCCTTATTACAAAAGGCTACTTGGGATGTAGTTAAACCGCAAGTCCCCGAGGCCTCTGCGCCCGAGCGTTCTACCGTCATGCCCAAAGAAACCACACCCAAAACGGTTGGCACAGAAACTTTCACCATGGTGGAACAAATGCCTGAATTTCCCGGAGGCAATGAAGCCATGATGAAATTTTTGAGTAATGAATTACGCTACCCGAACGAAGCCCGCGACAAAAACATTAGCGGTAAAGTGATTGTAAAATTTGTGGTGGATAAAGAAGGAAAAATTCAAGATGCCACTATTGTGCGTGGTATTGGTGCCGGTTGCGATGAAGAAGCGTTACGCGTAGTACGCAAAATGCCCCGCTGGAAACCAGGGTATCAAAATGGCAAAGCCGTGAATGTATTCTTCCATTTACCCGTTTCGTTTGTACTTAAATAAGTAACGATGCAAAGAATCTTACTAAGCACTTTTTGTTTATTCGTTTCTCTATTCACCCAAGCACAAGGCATTACTTGGGTTCAATATATTGTGAATCAAAAACAAGAAAGTGTGTTGCCGGCGTATATGGTTACCATTCAAAACAATGGCCAAGTTATTTACCAAGGCCTCAAGCAAACACCTTATAATGGTTTCATTACCGGGAAACTCATGCCCGGCGAATGGCAAAAGTTGGAAGCCTTATTGAAACCTTTATCGAATACAACTTACACCGCCGATAAAGAAGTAATAGAAGAATACGGTCAACGCCATTTAATTTGGCAAACGTCACAAGGGGTAAAGCGCCGTATGAACA
>JBPCSZ010000096.1:0-3485 GCA_051006655.1 Chitinophagaceae bacterium | reverse complement strand
TGGAATGCGGGACTCAACGCGACGTATAAATTCAAATTCAATTACCGTCCCGGTACCTTGAGCGCCGATTATTACTACACGCATTTCATACAACAAGTGGTGGTTGATTATGAAAATCCAAGGGCTGTTTTGTTTTATACCTCAAGGAATAATTCGTATGCCCATAGTATGCAAGTGCAACTCGATTATGAATTAAAACGCCGTTGGGATGTTCGTGTAGCCTATCGCTATCACGATGTGCGCATGCATTATCAAACCGGCTTAATGCCCAAAGCCCTAAATGCCCCACACCGCGCCTTCGTGAATACCTCGTATGCCACACGGAATCATTGGAGTTTCGATGCCACGGTGCAATGGACGGGTCCACGGCGAATTCCCAGTACGGCCGGGAACCCCGATGCTGAACAATTCCCCATCACCTCGCCGTCATTCTTCATGGTGAATGCCCACGCCAGCAAAACCATCAAAACCCATTGGGATGTGTATGCCGGCGTTGAAAATTTATTCAATACCATGCAACAAAAATTAATTTTAGGGGCGAGCGATCCCTTCGGTCCATACTTCGATGCCTCCTTGGTATTCGGTCCCGCCATGGGAAGAACGATTTATGTAGGCATGCGCAAACGCGTGGCGAAACGCGAACCCAGTATTGGACAATAATTGATAAGGCCCTGTTTAAGTAAATAAAACAGGGCCTTTTTCATGCTCCTTTTCGAGTGCCTTGTAATCCCTTTTAGTTTCTATTGTTTTCAATACATTGCCGTTTTATATTTGACGCCAAAGCACCGATTATGTTTCAAACGAAATTGGCTGAAATGCCCGGCTCTATTGCCTTGTTGTTGTTACGCTTAGGTTCGGGACTCATGATGTTACGGCATGGCTGGAATAAATTAGTGCAACTCAGCGAAATCAAAACTAGCTTCCCCGACCCGTTTGGCTGGGGACACGACACCTCCTTGTATCTCACGCTTTTCGCCGAATTGATTTGTCCGGTTTTGGTGATTTTGGGTTTTATTACCCGCCTTTCCGTAGTGCCTTTATTGATTGCTATGGGAGTAGCCATCTTTTCCATTCATGCCGGCGATCCGTTTGAAAATAAAGAATTGGCCGTGTTTTACTTCTTGGTTTACTTGGCCTTGCTCTTGGCCGGTCCCGGTAAGTTCTCGCTCGATAAATGGGTTTTGAAGAAGTAATTGGAAGCGCGGTCTACATCAAAATGACCTTGTAATACGCCCTGCGAACACTTACCTTTGTGCGGCGTTTCACGCAAGAACACCCGAGGGAATTTATGTATCAGTTTTTTTTAGAGAATGTGTTATTGCCCATGGGCGATTGGGTTTTTAAATCGTCGTTTATTGCCGATGTGAAACGCATGCGGCGTTTAGTGAAGGCCAACGAAGCCGAACAAACACGCTTCCAATGCGAACAGTTGCAACAACTTTTACAACACGCCACCCAACACACGGCGTATTACCGTGGTTTGAATATTACGCCCGATGCCGATCCGGAAATTTGGCTCAAACGCTTTCCCGTATTAGAGAAAAAAACCATACGCGAACAAGGCATGAACCTCATGAGCGTATCGAGCACCGAAGGCTTGGCCCTTAACTCCACCAGCGGTTCCACCGGCGAACAAACCCAGGTGTATGTATCGCCCCGCGAACAAAGTTATTATCAAGCCGCCCAAACCGTTTGGTGGGAATGGGCCGGTTATCATCCGGGCTTACCCATTATTCAAACCGGCTTAGCCCCGAAACGTAATTTCAAGAAGAAAATAAAAGACTTCTTCTTTCGAACCCATTATTTGTTTGCCTTTGCTTTAACCAAAGAACAAGTGCAACAAGCCTTTCAATGGGCGCGCGGTAAAAAACGCGTGGTGATTGGCGGCTATGCGTCCTCCTTGTATGTATTTGCCGGTTTAGCCGAAGACACACAAAAGCCGGGCAATATTTCGGCCGCTATCAGTTGGGGCGATAAAATGTTCGATCATTACCGCAAAAAAATTAGCGAAGAACTCGGTTGTAAAGTATATGAAACCTATGGGGCCGCCGAGGGACTTATGATTGGGGCACAAAAAGATTTAGAGTACCTCTATATCATGACGCCTTGCGTGTATTTAGAAATTCTCGACGATGCAGGAAATCCGGTAGCCGATGGCGAAATTGGACATGTAGTTGTGACCAGTTTAACCGCCCATACCATGCCCCTCATTCGTTACAAACTGGGCGATTTAGCCATTAAACTGCCTAAAGAAAAATACCCTGCTCAACGCGATTTGCATTTGCCTTTATTGCAAAAAGTAGTGGGTCGCGAAACCGATATTGTGATTACCCCCAGCGGAAAAAAACTCATCGTACACTCCTTCACCGGCGTCTTCGAATATTATTCGGAAGTAAGGCAGTTTTGTGTGGTGCAAGACCATGTAAATGGGGTACGTATCGATTATGTGAAAGATGTCAACTTCTATCCGGAAGTGCTTGAAAAAATTGATGCGCACTTACGCCGTTTCATCACCGAACCCTTCGAAATCACCTACCATGAAGTGAACGAAATTCCGCCCACGAAATCGGGCAAGCCGCAGATTATCATATCGAATTTAATACGAAACAAAGCTAAAAATTAAAGGCCATTTTGAAGCCAAGCATCTTTTCTTGCTTCAACACCCGTCCCGCTTTTGTTCCAAGCGCCCGCTCGTTCCTCACGGTCGGCTTTCCACGTCAATCGGGGCTATTTTTTCATCATCCGATTCTTTCCTCTTCTGTAGAGCCAGGGCATGCCCTCGTGGCCGCCCGCGGAAAAAACAATTCGGAGTTTTGTATGAGCGAATTGAATTCGCCAACAAAAAAGGCAATCAGCCATACGCCAATTGCCTTATGTATTGATTTAAAAAGTAAACTCGAATGCTTAACGCTTTCGCTTTGTTATTCGCTCTGTTTTTATCGTCCGCCATTCCCGAACACCTGGTTAATCAGGTTATTCGCTTGTCCGGCCGGATTCGCCCGAATCTTCGCTTCCTCATCGGCTACCGATGTAAACAAACCGTTCAACGAACGCTCGGTAACATAACCCACTAAATCGGGGTTCACTTTCTTGCGCGCAATGGGCAAACGATTGTACAAGGTAAACAATTCGCGCCACGCTTTACTCGCTCCTACTTTATCTAAAGAACTACCAATAACCGGACGCATCGCTTCGGTTAAGGCCGAGTTGGTGGTACGTTGTAAAAAGTCGGTAGCAGCCCGATTCCCACCACGTAAAATATTCACCCCATCGGTAATGCTCATGCCGGTAATGGCGCGTACAAAAATGGGACCCGCTTGACCGGCCGCATCTTCTGCCGCACGGTTCAAACTTTTAATTAAATTATCGCATTGCTTACCGAAGCCCATCGAACGCAATTGGGTTTCAACCGGACGCACTTCAGGCGGAAGCAAAATTTTAATGAGCTGGTTACCGAAAAAACCATCAGGTTTATGCAAGTTGCT
>JBPCSZ010000095.1:0-14587 GCA_051006655.1 Chitinophagaceae bacterium | reverse complement strand
ATAAACATTTCAAGGGCATCGCACCAACAGCCCTTCCCCAAACAGGCAAACAAAAACCATCGTTTTGGGGTTTATGAATCCCCATTTACAAGCACAATACAAGATGTTGTTTTTTTTTGAAGCGCATCGGCATCGCTTTATTGGGCGATCTTCTTGCTTTCCGCGCTGCACGGCAGCTTGCTCCAATCAAGGCTAGTTTTCGGCGTTCGATTCTTTCTTCAACTTTTCTTTTACCTGACCTGCCCCAATAATCTATGCACCCAACCGTAGAGACGCACCACTGTGCGTCTAAAACAAATTTAGTTTCCCAAAACAATTATCTATGTACTCAAGTTCTACGAAGCGTATTCTCTTCGTGGGGTTATGCTATGGCTTCTAGCCATATTGCCGTATTGCGAAACGCAACAACATAAAACTGCGAAGCGAATACGCTTCGCAGAACAGACTTCTAGCCATATTGCCGTGTTGCGAAACGCAATAACATAAAACTGCGAAGCGAATACGCTTCGCAGAACAGATATGCTATGGCTTCTAGCCATATTGCCGTGTTGCGAAACGCAACAACATAAAACTGCGAAGCGAATACGCTTCGCAGAACAGATGTATAGATTGATATTGGTGGATTAATAATGTTTTAGTCGCACAGTGGTGCGCACCTACGGGTTGGTGTATAGGTTGTTGTTTGTATATCTTGAAGCGAGTAAGCACATGGCTTTTATCTTATAATCTTTAAATTATGAGAATTTTAGTTCAGACAAAAGAAAAGCTGAAGAAAGATTCAGACGATGAATAAATAGCCCCGGCTGTAGCAAGGTGCCATGCACCGCGGAAGACGGGACGGGTGCCCAATAATGCACTGCCGATGCGCTTCAAAAAAATAAACAACATTAAAAAAAGAGCAAAACGTTGGTCTTGCCCTTTTAAAAAAAGTTATACAGCGTCTTACGCCGGAATCAATGCGTCGGCGTAATGGGCCAAACCGAAGTTGCGGGTTTGGGCTTCTTCGGGGTGGGTGATATGCCACTCGAACTCGTCGCGGAAATGACGAATGGCGGCGGCTACCGGCCAAGCGGCGGCATCGCCTAATGGACAAATGGTATTCCCCTCAATACGGCGTTGGATATCCCACAACAAGTCGATGTCTTGCATGGTGCCTTTTCCGTATTCAATGTTCTTTAAAATTTTGTACATCCAACCGGTTCCTTCGCGGCAAGGTGAACATTGTCCACAACTTTCGTGGTTGTAAAAACGCGCTAAGGTCATGGTGTGGCGCACTACGCATTGGTCTTCGTCGAATACAATGAAGCCACCGCTTCCCATCATGGTGCCGCTTTCAAAGCCACCGTCCGATAAGGATTCGTAGTTCATATAACGCGTTTCGCCTTTGGCGGTTTTCAATAATAAATTGGCCGGTACAATGGGCACCGAGGAACCGCCGGGAATACAAGCTTTCAAACGTTTCCCTTTGGGAATACCGCCGCAATATTCATCGCTGAAAATAAATTCTTCTACCGAACACGTCATATCAATTTCATAAACGCCGGGCTTGTTGATATTGCCGCAAGCCGAAATTAATTTGGTGCCTGTACTGCGGCCAACACCAATTTTAGCGTATTCTTCGCCACCCATATTAATAATAGGACAAACAGCCGCAATGGTTTCAACATTGTTCACCACCGTAGGCGAACCCCATAAGCCTTTCACGGCCGGGAAAGGCGGTTTGATACGTGGGTTACCACGCTTGCCTTCTAAGGATTCCAACAAGGCGGTTTCTTCGCCACAAATGTAGGCACCACCGCCGCGTTGCACGAAGATGTCTAAATCGTAGCCTTTGCCTAAAATGTTTTTCCCGAGCCAGCCGTTTTGTTTGGCTTCGGCAATGGCTTGTTCGAGAATGTCTACAATCCACGCATATTCCCCACGAATATAAATATACGAGCGGTTGGCACCGAGGGCATACGACGACGTAATCATCCCTTCAATGAGCAAATGCGGAATAAATTCCATCAAGTAGCGATCTTTAAAGGTGCCGGGTTCGCTTTCGTCGGCATTCACCACTAAATAGCGTGGAATGCCTTCGGGCTTGGCTAAAAAACTCCATTTCATTCCGGTAGGGAAACCGGCGCCACCCCGACCGCGTAAGCCACTTTTTTTCACTTCTTCGGTTACTTCATCGGGCGTTAAAGTATTCAAGGCTTTTTCTACTGAACGATAACCACCGTGCTTGCGGTAGGTTTCGTAAAAGCGAATGCCTTCAATATGGGCGTTTTCGAGGAGTAATTTTATGCTAGCCATAGGGGGCAAAATTCGTAGTTTAAAGGGAATTGGTCAAATAAATCATCAACGATTTTTTCAAAGGCCTATCAACGCATGCGGTCGGCACTTTTTACTAATTTTTCATCGCTGTTTACGCCGTGGTAAGCCAAGTAAAGTAATACAATAGCCACGAGCGGAAATGCTAAGCCGATATACAATTGAGACCCTAAAACACCGAAAACGAATTTGTTGCCGGCTGTTTTGTCGAGGCATTTTAAAATCATGCTGGTTAAGGCGGCGCCTTGTAAGCCCATGGCTATGATAATGAGGCGCATTTGCAAAGGGCGATTTTTAAATAGGAAGATGGTGGCCACCGGCAATAACATACCCAATAAGGTGAGGACTAATATGGGGAAGAAGGTGAAGTTGAAAAGGGCATTATAGGTAATTTGTTCTGAACCTACGGTGCTAAGCATTTGCACGCCGAAGGGTAAAAAAAAGGTGAGTCCGAGCACACAGGCCGAAATCATGAGCCATAAACTTTGTTTGCGTTGCAACATGCCTTACAATTTTGTTCGCAAGTTAGGATTTTTAGGGCAATGCCCCATAAAAAATACGTCTCGCTGTTGGGCGAGACGCATTCTGTTTATGATTTACCAACGGGCATCGGGGTAGGCACGTTGCAGGTATTGCATTTCGCTGAGCATGTGTCCAAGGTGTTCCGTATGCACCCCATTGCGGCTGCCGGTTTGCATATAATCGACATTGGGCACTTTCAAGTCGCACGTTTTAATTAATTCCCCTATGGTTTGCATCCACGTAGCACGTATATCGTTTAAATCGGGGGTGGTTTGTTGATTGGCTAAGATGGCATCGTCGTCGTACATTTCGAACAATTCGCCGGTGTACATCCAAAGGGCGTTTAAGGCCTCTTGTAAACGACGTTTGCTTTCGTTGGTGCCTAAGGCCAATCGTTTACACCAATCGGACGCATGTTGCCAATGGTAACGTACTTCTTTGTGGGCTTTGTGGGCAATGGCGGAAAGGCGTTCATCGCGACTTTCTTGCAGGGCTTCGAATAAGGGCACTTCGAATGCCGACAATAAGGCTTGTTTCATCACGGTGATGGCAAAGTCGCCCCGTGGTAATTCGCAAATTAAATTGTTGAAGTACTCGCGTTCACTGCGTTTGAAGGCTAGGTCGTCGGCTTTGCGGCCTTGCGCTTCAACCTCGGCGGCGTATTCAAACAAGGCTTGGGCTCGGCCAATTTCATCGAGGGCGATATTGGTTAAGGCTAAATCTTCTTCGAGGGTTGGTCCGCGACTGCACCATTCCGACAAGCGTTGTCCATGAATCAAGGCATTATCGCCCAAGCGTAACAAATAGCGATAGAGGGCTGATTGATATTCGTTCATACTATATTTGTTTAGCGCCTTCCGGCATCACGTAAAAAGTGGGGTGACGATAGATTTTGTCGTTGGCGGGATCGAAGAACATATCAGCTTCGTTGGGGTTTGAGGCCACTACATAGCGCGATGGAATAACCCAAAGGCTGGTACCCTCTTGCCGACGGGTGTATGTGTCGCGCGCATTTTGCAAGGCCATGGCCCCATCGGAAGCATGCACACTGCCGGCATGAACATAAGAACCGGCTTTGTTTTGAATAAAGACTTCCCAAAGATCGAGTTGTGTATCCATTGTATTGAAAGGGGTTTAGTTTGAATTAAGCGGGGTTTTGTGTCATACGTTGTTTATAGGCTTCGGCGGCTTCGCGAACCCATTGGCCTTCGTGGTGCCAATGTTTGTGGTGGGCCATGCGTTGTTGGTTGCATGGACCATTACCGGCAATTACGCGTTTGAATTCTTCCCAATTGATTTCGCCGTGGTCGTAGCCTTGTTTTTCTTCGTTCCATTGCAGTTCAGGGTCGGGAATGCTTAAGCCAATCACTTCGGCTTGTTGCACGGTTTTGTCGATGAATTTTTGACGTAATTCATCGTTGCTTTTGCGTTTGATTTTCCAACGGAAGGCATCGCCGGAATGGGGCGAATCGCTGTCGTGTGGACCAAACATCATCAGCGAGGGCCACCACCAACGGTTCATGGCATCTTGGGCCATGGCACGTTGTTCGGGGCTGCCTTGCATCATGGTGGCCATAATTTCGTAGCCTTGGCGTTGATGAAAACTTTCTTCTTTGCAAATGCGCACCATGGCACGGGCATAAGGTCCGTAGGACGTGCGTTGCAAGGCCACTTGGTTTACAATCGCGGCACCATCTACCAACCAACCAATGGCGCCAATATCGGCCCACGTGAGGGTGGGGTAGTTGAAGATATTGGAATACTTGGCTTTGCCGTTATGTAATTGTTCAATTAATTCTTCGCGCGAAATGCCCAAGGTTTCGGCGGCACTGTATAAATACAAACCATGTCCGCCCTCATCTTGAATTTTGGCCAATAGTATTAACTTAGCGCGTAAACTGGGGGCACGCGAAACCCAATTCCCTTCGGGTTGCATGCCAATCACTTCCGAGTGAGCATGTTGGGCAATTTGCCGAATTAAATGGGCGCGGTAGGCTTCCGGCATTTCATCGCGGGCCTCGATGGTTAAATCCTGATCGATTTTCGATTGGAAAAGGTCGGTTTGGGTTAGGGTTGACATAGTACCTTGGTTTTGCTGAACGAAAATAATTCGGGGGGCGAAGGTTATATCTGACAATAATCATTTCTGATAATTATCATATTGATGGACAGGATTTTTTTGGACAGGATTGAGAAAGGAACAGAATTGGCAGAATGGGCAGGATTTTAAGGTATTGTTTTAGTTGTGTTGTAGGGAATGATAATTCCTGTTCATTCTGCTAATCCTGTAATAAGAATCATTCCTGTTCATTCTGTTAATCCTGTAATAAGAATCATTCCTGTTCATTCTGCTAATCCTGTAATAAGAATCATTCCTGTTAATTCTGCAAATCCTGTAATAAGAATCATTCCTGTTAATTCTGCAAATCCTGTTTTTTAAACGAATATTCTGTATTTCTTCTGTTTTCGGTGCGATTAATCATGGTGTAATCCTTGATTTCATTGAGAATCAATGCTTATCAAATCTATCTGCTTTTAATAACATTCGGTTTATTTCACTTTTTAACATTCCTTTCTTACTTTTGCGACCTTAAATAAAAAAACAGAGAAACACTATGAGTTATTTATTTTACGCTGTGCCGGTATTCGGTGTCATTGCGCTCTTGTATACCTTTATACAAAGTGCTTGGGTTGGTAAGCAACCGGCCGGGAACGACCGCATGAAAGAAATTGCCGGTTATATTGCCGATGGCGCCATGGCTTTTTTGAAAGCAGAATACAAGGTGCTTACTTATTTTGTAATCATTGCCGCTATTTTATTGGGCATTATGGGGGCTAGCAATCACAATTCGCATTGGAGTATTGCCATTGCCTTTGTTATTGGGGCTTTTTTCAGTGCCTTGGCCGGTTTTATTGGTATGCGTATTGCTACTAAATCGAATGTGCGTACTGCCGAAGCTGCTAAAACCAGTTTAAAGCAAGCCTTGAAAGTATCCTTCACCGGTGGTTCGGTAATGGGTATGGGTGTTGCCGGTTTGGCCGTTTTGGGTCTCGGTTCTTTATTTATTATTTTAAAACAATTATTTGCCGCCGATGCTGCTGTAGACAGTGTGGAAATGGAGCGTGCCATTGAAATCCTTACCGGGTTTTCATTAGGGGCTGAATCGATTGCCTTGTTTGCCCGTGTGGGTGGTGGTATTTATACCAAAGCCGCCGACGTTGGTGCTGACCTCGTAGGTAAAGTAGAAGCCGGTATTCCGGAAGATGATCCACGTAACCCTGCTACCATTGCCGATAACGTAGGTGATAACGTAGGTGACGTAGCCGGTATGGGTGCCGATTTGTTCGGTTCTTATGTGGCTACTGTTTTGGCTACCATGGTATTAGGTCGCGAAACCATTAGTGTAGATAATTATGGCGGTATGGCCCCTATCTTATTGCCGATGTTAATTGCCGGTTTAGGTATCATCTTCTCGATTATTGGAACCCTGTTTGTGCGTATTTCCGACAATGCCGGTTTAAGCGTGGCCAAAGTACAAAGTGCTTTGAACATGGGGAACTGGGGTTCTATTGTTTTAACTGCTGTTGCTTCTTACTTCTTAGTCAATTTCTTGATGCCCGATACACCAATGACCCTTCGTGGTTTTGAGTTTACTAAAAACGGCATCTTCGGGGCTATCATGGTAGGTTTAGTAGTAGGTACTTTAATGAGTATCATTACTGAATACTATACTGCCATGGGTAAGCGTCCTGTAATGAGTATTGTACGTCAATCCAGCACCGGTCACGCTACCAATATCATTGGTGGTTTGAGCGTGGGTATGGAATCTACTTTATTGCCAATTTTAGTATTGGCGGCAGGTATTTATGGTTCTTATGCTTGTGCCGGTTTATATGGTGTGGCTATTGCCGCCGCCGGTATGATGGCTACTACGGCTATGCAATTGGCTATTGATGCTTTCGGTCCAATTGCCGATAACGCCGGTGGTATTGCCGAAATGAGTGAATTACCCGCTGAAGTGCGTGAAAAAACCGACATCTTAGATGCTGTAGGAAATACCACAGCGGCTACCGGTAAAGGGTTCGCCATTGCTTCGGCTGCCTTAACGGCCTTGGCGTTGTTTGCGGCCTTCGTAGGAATTTCGAAAATTGACGGTATTGATATTTATCGTGCCGATGTATTATCGGGTTTATTTGTAGGGGGAATGATTCCATTCATCTTCTCGTCGTTGGCCATTACCGCTGTAGGTAAAGCCGCGATGGCCATGGTGGAAGAAGTTCGTCGCCAGTTCCGCGAAATTCCCGGAATTATGGAAGGGAAAGGAAAGCCTGAATATGAAAAATGTGTAGCTATCTCAACCGATGCTTCTATCAAGAAAATGATGTTGCCCGGTGCAATCGCTATCATTTCTCCTTTAATTATTGGTTTCTTGTTTGGACCTGAGGTGTTGGGTGGATTCTTAGCCGGTGCTACCGTAAGTGGTGTATTGATGGGAATGTTCCAAAACAATGCCGGTGGTGCTTGGGATAATGCCAAGAAATCGTTCGAAAAAGGCGTTGACATTAATGGTGAAATTTTCTACAAGAAATCGGAACCACATAAAGCCTCAGTTACCGGTGATACGGTAGGTGATCCATTTAAAGATACTTCAGGACCTTCAATGAATATCTTAATCAAATTGATGAGTATTGTGTCGTTGGTTATTGCCCCTTCTATTGCTAGTCTCCATGCCGATTCGATTCAAAAGAATCGTATGGAACATTTGAAAGCCAGCATGGAAGCTTGTAAGAAAGCCGGTTGTACAGATGCCGAATGTGCTGAAGTAATGGGTAGTGCTTGTGCTACACCAGCTGCCGGTGAAACTAAGAAAGCATGTTGCAGTGAAGGTCATACTGAAGAAGCTCCGGCTACTGAAACAGCGCCGGCTACGGGTGCTGAAATGCCTGCCGCTACTGAACCGGCCACGGCTACGGAAGATCCGAAACCAACGAGATAAAGTTGTATTATTAAATATTTCAAAACCGTCTCGAAAGAGGCGGTTTTTTTATTGGGCTACTCAGGTACATTGTTTATTTTTAAATCCTTTTTTAATTGTGTTACTGATAATCGATATGCCATCGTTGGGAAGTGGGGGCTTATTAATGGAGGCTATACTTCGTTACCAAGAACCTTATTTTTTGCTCGTTCGCAATAAATCGAATACCATAAAATCGTGGCCTGCACATGTAAAAGAAAAGGCCGTTTTGCATGAATGTCAGCCTTTTACTATCGAGGCTATAGCGCACTACTTAGCCAATTATTCGAGCATAACCTTTTCGGGGGTTCTTTGTTCACTCGATCATTTGATGCCTATTGCAGCCCATTTTGCTGAGAAATTCCATTTGCCCTTCGCTTCACCACAGTCTATTTTACGTTGGACCGACAAGGGGCTTTCTCGTCAATTTTGCAGTGAGGCCAATTTGCCAATTCCGTCTTTTCTGTGTATTGAACAAAACGATGAGGCTTATTTACAACAATGGCAAAACTACCCGGCTATTATTAAACCACGACGAGGTTCCGGTAGTTTAGGGGTTCACCGATTAGAAAATTCAACAGCTTTATTGCATTTTTTTCAACAATTGAATCGTCCCTTTGTTCCCAATGAATGGATGATAGAAACTTGTTTGTCGGGTGCTATTTACAGTGTGGAAGGGTATATGTTGAGTGGCGAATTGCATTGGTTAGGTATTAGCGACCGTACATGGGGGGCTCAGCCTCTTTTTATTGAAGATGGTTTGAATTTTCCCGTTTTGCAGAATACCAATTTGGGTAAATCCTTGTATAATCTTGGGGAGCGCGTTGTAAAAGCAACCCAATATGAACATGGTTTTTTTCATATCGAAATAATGGTTTGCCAAAATCAAGCCTATATTATTGAATTGAATCCACGGCATGGTGGTCGTGTGCCTGTTATGGCGTCTATTGTATATGAATGTGATTTTTATGCCCAACAACTGGCCTTGTGTAAAGGTATAGCGCCACAATTTGGGCTTCCGCGAAAAGGGGCTTCTGCCTTTTATATATTTCCTCATCGAACGGGGATTTGGAGAGGTTTTAATGAAACAATATTAAAACATTATCCTTCTATAAAAGTGATTCGTCCAAATCCTGAACGTCAATTAGGCGACCGCCTTGGTTCGGTTTATAGTATTCGCGATAATTTGTTCTTAGTCTTTTTTGAAGCGGAAACCGCAGAATTATCGCACGCCATTGCTCGTGCTTTTATAAGTGAAGTGCCTATGTATTTGCAAATAGAATCACCACCTAAAATAAAATCGAAGCATGTTCAACGAAGTTTTTTGGGTAGACTCAAATACCGAGTTAAATCATTCTTATATAAACCATAATCTCAATTCATACCTATTTTAACTCGATTCATGTTGGCACCCATTTTGATATTCGATATTCCATCTTCCGGAAGTGGTGGTCCATTAATGGATTGGTTAATTGTTCAGAAAATACCTTATTTCTTATTGGTACGAAACAAAGAACAAACCAATCGATTATTATCGGAAGAAGCCAAACGCGATGTTGTAATGCATGAATGCAATCCGTTTACTCACGAATCGATTGTTTTGTTACTCGAACAACAAGGTATTACGCACTTACAGGGTGTTTTATGTGCCTTGGATGGCTTGATGCCCACGGCCGCGCGCATTGCCCAACAATTTAATTGTCCATTTGCCTTGCCCGAAATTATAGCTGTATGGTCCGATAAAGGGTTGGCGCGTCAGTTTTGTCAGCAACATCACATTGCGGTCCCCAATTATGCATGGATTACCTCAACCCATCATGATGACATAGCCCATTGGTCGAATTTTCCGGCTATTATCAAGCCACGACGAGGGGCCGGTGGCTTAGGCGTACAACGTGTAGATTGTACCGAGGATATTCTCCGATTTTTTGCTGAACGACAACAGACTTTCGATGCCAATTTTTGGATGATAGAACAATTACTTTCAGGTCCAATTTTTAGTGTGGAAGGATTGGTGCATTTAAACGAAATGCATGTGTTCGGTATTAGCGACAGAACCTGGGGGGCTCAACCTTATTTCGTAGAGGAAGGTGTAAATTTTCCGGTACTCCATGGAACTCAATTGGAAAAAGAACTCATAGCATTTACCGATCATCTTATTCGTGAAAGTCAATTCCATCATGGATTTTTTCATATCGAAATTATGGCTACGCCCGAAGGTTTATTTTTAATTGAATTCAATTTGCGCTATGGTGGACCATTGCCGATGCAAATTGAAGCGGCCTATGGGGTTGATTTTTATGCGGGACTTTATGCATTATGCTGTGGTAATAAACCCCAATGGAATGACGTTAAATTCGGGAGTTCGGTGTTTTATTTATACCCCAGTAAAGTAGGTGTTTTAAAAAAAATCGATACCCGTATTTTCGAACAATATCCGGAAGTGTACTTGTATCGGATGAATCCTAATCGAACCATTGGTGATACCATAAGGCCGGTTACTTCGTTTAAAGATTATTTATGTTTGGTTTATGTAAAAGCCGAAAATGCTGAAATCTCGCATGCTGTTGTTCGTGCTTTGCGCAGTGAATTCGCCGAGGCGGTTTGTATTGAACCACTACCTAAAATAGGGCATAAGCAATCGCTTACGTTATTCGGGCGAGTAAAACGAAAAATCAAACGCACGTTGAAACTATAAGGTATTTGGGTTTATACACTAATAAGCCTATTGAGCCGCTGGATCAGATGCCGTAATATTTTATTTTTAAATTTAACCCATTTCGTTTTTGGGGATGGCGTGAAGCCGTAAACGCGTTCTTCTTTTGGGAATATTTGCAGGTCGTATGGATTGACTTCTTTTTTTCGCCAACGAAATTTGAAAGGTTCACTCAGCACCAAAGTACCATCGTAGAGTTGAAACAGTCGAGGTGCTTTACTGTACGATTTTTGTAGTATTGAGTTTGTACTTGGTGCCTCGGGTAAATAATGCATTAAATCGTTTCGAACATATACCGCATTACAAAACGTGGTATGGTAAAGCGTATACCCCTTGCTTTCGGCTAATTGGGTTAATGCCAATAAACTATTCCCCTGATTGATTTGAGGATTGGCTTCTTGAATAAAAACAAGATCGTTGGGAATGCTCGAATTATATTCAATGACCACCAACTTGGGGCGATATTCTTTCAAGGCTTCCCATACATGATAATCGTTACCGTCAATATCAATCGATAATACATCGAATTCTAGCGGAATATTGGTTTTCGCTAAAATGCTATCCAACGCGTTTTCGCCGGCCCAACCCACATATTGTTGAATTAAATGGCAGTGCGGATTTTGAGCATAGGTTTGCTTTAAATCGTTGAAACGTAGGGCATTCCCTTCAATTAAAACGCCATGCCATTCTTGGTGTTTTATAAAATAGTGGGTATTGCTTAAATGTTGTCCATCCCAAGCCCCAAATTCTACACACCAAGGTTTTAGAGTGGGTGGAAGTCTTTTTATAATTTTTTCTATCAATTGGTCTTCACCATGTTGTGCATAATAGGAATCTGTCATATTGCTTTTTCATTCTTTAATTTAAATTGATTTGCCAATCTTTTTTTTCAAAGATAGTGGCTTGATGAGGGAATCAAGGAACTCTATTTCGAGGGGGAAAGGATAAAGGCAAGATTTTTTTTTGGTTTGAAGTTGATTGCAGCATGCTAATGGCGGTTAATTACTCCTTATATTCTTGATATGCATCAATTCTTCGCCTAATCTCGGTGTGATTTAAGATAACCTGCAGTGGTTGATAAAAAAATACCATAGGGTAGGTGTATTCATTTGGACTCATGCCGGCTTGGCTGTATCTTGTCGAGCATTGATCTGTTTATCCGCATTAATTTAAAGAAATATGTAATTTATGGAACAACCTGTTATATCGAATTTCAAACGGAAAGAAACCCTCTTTGTATTAGGCTGTATGGGAATCACCTTAGTGGTTACTTTATTGAGCGCCCATTTTAAAACAGGGTATTGGAGTGCTTTCGCATTAGCCACCGGGATGTATGGGATAATGGCAATATTTGCTTTCACCCAAAACGATTTGTTTTTAAAACAATTGTTGTTATTTGGTTTAATAGCCGGTGTTGTTGAATTGCTGGCCGATTGTTGGTTGGTAGAAACCGCACAGAACTTGGTATATCCGGCCAATGAGCCCAAATTGCTTTGTTCTCCCAATTACATGCCCTTTGCTTGGGCCGTTGTGCTGGTACAAGTGGGTTATTTAGGCTATTTAATCAGTAGTAAAGTCAAGATGTTGGAAGCCATGCTGTTGAGTATGCTCATTGGCATGGTGTTTATTCCGGTGTTCGAACAATGTGCCTATTGGGCTGAATGGTGGTATTATAAACCTAGTAAGATGTTGCTCAATACCCCTTGGTATATCATTATGGCCGAAGGGATTATCTGTTTTTTTCTGCCGGCCATTTTCTTTGTTGAGACTAAAAAAAGAACAATCGCCACCATTTTATTTGGTTTGGCCCAAGGATTGCTTATTTTTATTGCGTATTACATTTCCTATAAACTCATTGAATAATGCTTAAAAAGATACTTCATTACTTTATTCCACAAGCGTACATGTACGATGCGGAAGAATTACGACGGGCCAGTTTGACCGTAGGAGCCTTTCTTATTATAGCCTATTTCAATATCAATTATATTGTCATCTCCAATTTAATCGATTATAAAGGAGGCATTTATTCGCAAGCCCCCTTGCTTTTAGCTTCCGTGCTTTGCTTGTTTTTATACCGTCAGGCCATAAAGCCTTGGATCATTAATGTCTTCTATTTTTTCTGTTGCATAATTTCAATTGGCATTACCATTTATTACACGAGGGGATATGAAAGTTTCATTTTACCTTGGATTGCCACTACACCCATTGTGGCGCTCTTGGTGGCCGGTAAACGCGGTGGCATTTTTGCCTTGATTGGGAGTATTATTTCCCTCACATTCTTTTATTATTTATACCACCACCAAATTCCAATTCCCGAAGAAGATTACAATTTGGAATACAAAAATGTATTCAGTTATACCACCCACCTCGGGCTCGTTTTAATTCTATTTGCGGTGGCTTTGTTTTTTGAAAATGCCAAGAATACAGCACTTAAAACACTCGACTTTAGAAATGAACAATTGAAATTGGAAAAGAAACGTTCCGATGATTTATTGCTCAATATTTTGCCCTCCGAAATTGTAGCCGAATTGAAAGAAACCGGTGAATCAAAAGCCAAGCTATTTAATAATGTGAGTGTATTATTCACCGATTTTGTACACTTCACGAATATCTGCGAAACCATGTCGCCGGAAGATCTTGTGTCGGAATTGGATGTTTATTTCAAAGAATTCGATGAAATTATTGAACGCAATGGCTTAGAGAAAATAAAGACCATTGGCGATGCTTATTTAGCCGTGTGTGGTTTGCCCAACGAAGTGGAAGATCATGCGTATAAAACGGTGCAGGCGGGCTTAGACATCGTTCGCTTTGTAGAAAAGCAAAAAGCCCAAGGCGGTAAATTCGATGTACGCGTTGGTATTAATTCCGGTCCACTCATTGCCGGTATTGTTGGGGTGAAGAAATTCGCTTACGACGTTTGGGGCGATACCGTGAATACCGCTTCTCGTTTAGAATCAACCTCCGAATCGGGCAAAGTGAATATCAGCGAATCCACGTATCAGTTAGTACATCACTTATTCGATTGCACTTTTCGTGGGAAAGTAGAAGCCAAAAGCAAAGGCGAAATTGCTATGTATTTTGTAGAGCCAAAAGCTAAATAAAGATTCAGACTTTGAGTCTAGCCCGGATGGCAATGGAAAGCAAATGGCGTTGCACGCAAGCGAAAGTGAAAATGAGTAAGCGACTAAAACGCCATTAGCTTGGAATGTACAGCCGGAAAGTGGCTGAAGAAAGAAAAAGACATTAACAGCTTCAAAAAACAGTGCGAGAGAACAGGGCGGAAGCGAGGGGTTATTTATGGAAATTTTGTTGGAAGCTTCCGGCAATGAACAGTTCTGCAATTTGGTATTGAATGCGTTTGTTTTGTCCCGGATCGTATTGCAATACATAAGGTTCGCGGAACAAACTCATGGGGTAGTAGCGAATGCCAATTTGGATAGACACATTGCGTTTGTCTTCGCGGAACGTGGTGTTGATGATGGTATTGGCCACCTCAATGAAAGGGCGATAGCGTTGAATTTGCATGGCGGTATCGGCCGGATTATAAAAGATACCTTGCGAGGGGCCACCATACAAAAACGCATCGTAGGAAGAACTGTTCAAGGCCAAGCCTAAACTGATATGAGGCAAGTGTGTGGTGAAATCGCTAGCCACCCGAAACCCCGCCCGAAAGCGCACCCAATACTCCGTATAACGGGCCCCAAGTTTCACGCCATCGTTGTACAAATGCAAGGGCAAATAACGCGGTGAGAGTCCAACGCCCAAACCGCCCCAAAATAAATTATCGCCATAGGTGCATGCATCAAGTGCGAACGACGGCAAGAAATGCGAACTGAAATTCCGCGATTCAGGCATTTCACTTTTATACAACGTTTGGTTCAAGCCCATTTGAAAGGAGAGGGCTCGTGTAAGGCTATACTGCGCTTGGCTTGCAAGCGATACACATAAACCGATGAGCAAGCATACTTTTTTCATTAGCGCACGCTTTGTCCGTTACGGGCAATACCGTCGGGATTAATAA
>JBPCSZ010000094.1:0-13268 GCA_051006655.1 Chitinophagaceae bacterium | reverse complement strand
GCATCTTCGCGCAACATATTGGTGATGCGCCCATAATCTTTTTCGGCCCGTTGCATACGGGCTTGTAACACCATGATGTTTTCGGTAGCGGCATTTTTATTTTGCTCGCTGGCCGTGGCATTCGCATCGGCTGAACCGGCGCCCGAACGTGCCACATTCAATTGGGCTTGGGCACCTAATAAGGCCGCTTCGGCTTGTTGTAATTTGGCAAAATAATCCACCGGATCTATCAAAACCAAAGTATCACCACGTTTCACGCGTTGATTATCGTTAAAACGAACCTCCGATACAAATCCTTGAACGGTTGTACGCACCGGAATTATGGTAGCATCCAATTGTGCATTATCGGTCGATTCTTTTCCCAATCCACCCAAATAAAGGGCTGCACCAATGCCTAAGCCTAGCACCAATACGCCACCTAAAATGTATTTCTTTTTGTTTTTATTGTCGCCTGTCGGCGTGTTGTTTTCTTGCATCGTATTATGTTTGAAACGTTGAAAAAATGTTTATTGTCCTAAGGCCGTGGCATAATTTTCAATGGCCATCAACCATTGAATTTCATGAAGGGTTTTGTTTAAACGCGCTTGTGTTTCAGCGTTTAATTCCGTTAAATAATCGGAGGGCGTAATAACACCATTGTCTAATTGACTTGCCGCCGAACGTTTGATTTCTGTTTTGGTGCGCACAATGTCGGCATCCATATTAATTAAACGTTCCAACTTTTGGACTTCCATACTTTTTTGCCACAAATCGCTTTTTAAGTTCAATTCAAATTCTGCTTGCTTGGCTTCCACAATTTTTTGGTTCAAGGCCACATCTTGCTTCTCTTTGCTTAAGGTATAATACGCACTTAAATTCCAATTAAGGCCAATGCCCACCAAGCCATAAGGTCTGAATTCATTGTTCAAGAAATTAAAACCTGGACGCCCATAATAACCACGCCCAAACACAAACACCTTCGGTAGGGCAATGGCTTGAATGAATTTCTCGCGGGTTTGCAATTGATTTTTTTGCAAACTAAATAAGGTGTTTTCAGGTCGACGAACAGGCGCGTTATTATCGACGCTTACAAGTTCCGGACGAGCCAATTGGAAGGTAGTATCTATATTCTGTTGGGTATACAACGATAATAATTGACAACCCAATACCCGATTAAATCGTATTTCTTCCAACTTTTGTTGTGTGCTTAATTTATCCGATTCAATAATTAAATAACTGCTTTTCAAAGCCGCACCTTGGTCTACCGCCGCTTTTACTTTTTTACCGCGCGCTTCTAAATCGCTGATACGCAAATTCAATATTTGTTCGTTTTCTTGCAAATACAACAAGTTGCCAAATAAGCCATTCACGCGTTCTTTCAACTTCAATAAATCAATATCCACTTGCGTTTGTTGCATATCACTTTGCATCGATTCCATTTCCTGTTGCTTCCGATTTACGCCCCAATCGTTGATGGTCTTTTTCAATTCCAAACCCAAAGCATATTGATCGGGCTTCTGTTGAAACCCCGATGCCCCCGAGCCCGGAATATTGAATTTCGTTACTTCACTTTGATAAGTGGCTTGCCCCGTTACACTCAATTGCGGCATATTCATCATGCCGGTTTCATGCCACTTATTGGCTTGTAATTCTTTGTAATAAGCTTGTTGTTTCAACAAGGGGTAATGTTCGCGACTCATCTGCTGAACCTCATGCAGTGTTAATCGGTTTTGTTGCGCATTGGCGTGGAAAACAATTCCCAAGCCCAACAACAACGTACTTAATCGAGTTAATTGGATCATGTATGTGTGGGATCTTTTTTTAATAAATGAATTAAGGTGTCGGCCACATAATTCGGGTAGTGGCGCATCAATTGCTGAAAGTCGTGTTCGTTTTCGCCCATGGTAAGCCGAAACATATTTTGGTTCAAAACCGGGTAGGCACACAAGGCATGCATATAGATATAAATAATTTTAGGATCCATGCCCTTCAATTGCCCTTGCTCACGTAACGATTCGAAATACGAAATAAATCGCGCTTTAATTTTTCCTTTCTTGTGGCGTTTCAATAAATCGGGATTCCGATTAATTTCTCTTAAAATGAATAACAAGGATTCGCGCTGTAAAAACGAAATATACTGCACCACAAAATGACGCAATTTTTCTTCCCATGGCGCATCATCATTATACCATGTAGATACCAACGACATGAAATCGTTCATCGTATCGTCGAAAATTCGATCGAACAAATTTTCTTTACTCCGAAAATAATAATGCACCGACGCCTTACTCATGCCGGCTTCATCGGCAATTTGTTGCATGCGCGCCCCCGTATACCCGTGGTGCTCGAATACCCGTCGTGCCGCCGCAATAATCGCTATTTCAGTTTCGTTTGCTTGCATTAACTATATGGTTTGACCAAATGGTCAGCAAAGATATACGCACTTTGATTATTCATTTTTTAAATGGTTGTGAATGCGTCTTTTTTCAAGATGATTTTTTTTGAAGCGCATCGGTTGAACTTATCTCATCACCCGTCTTGCCTTTCGTTCCAAGGTCGCCTCCTGCGTCGGCAACGCTTTCCACTGCAGTCAAGGCTATTTCGGCATCGTCCGATTCTTTCTTCATCAGACAGATCCTCAATCTTGAACATCAATTCCAAAAAAAAGTTTCATCTAAACGAGTAGCAATATCGTAGGTTATGCGTATAAAAAAAACCGACACTTACGTATCGGTTTTTTTATTTTCATCCCCAAAAGAAGGATTTTTTGGAGGTCTCGACCAGATTCGAACTGGTGTGGAAGCTTTTGCAGAGCTCTGCCTAGCCACTCGGCCACAAGACCTTGAGGGCAACAAAGGTAAGGGAATTTTATTGGAACTGCCAACAAAAAAATGCGACTTTTTACTACGGCCATTCACATGCAATTTTCCTCCCGAATCGCTTATTTTTACCAAAATTCTCTGCATGAATCCCATTGGTGCTTCCGAACTCATTATAACCCCGCATGGCAAAGTATACCACTTGAATGTGGCCCGCGAAGACATTGCCAATACCATCATCACCGTGGGCGATCCCGACCGTGTTACCAAAGTGTCTAAATATTTTGATGCCATCGAATTTCAAACCCAACACCGCGAATTCGTTACACATACCGGCCGCATCGGCAATAAACGCCTCACTGTTTTATCGAGTGGTATCGGTCCCGATAATATCGATATCGTACTCAATGAACTCGATGCCGTAGCCAATATCGATTTCAATACCCGCTTGCCCTTCGAAAAACATACTTCCTTAAACATAGTGCGTATGGGCACCTGCGGTAGCCTTCAAGCCGATATACCCGTTGATGCCCACGTGGTTTCTACTCACGGTATCGGACTCGATAATTTAATGCATTATTACGAGGTCGATTGGAAAGGCACCGAAGCCGATTTAGCCCATGCCTTCACCGAACACAGTGGTTTGCAACATTCACCTTTAGCCCCTTATGCGGTAGAAGCCTCGGGACAATTACTCTCGGCGTTTCAACAAGGTTATCATCATGGCATCACCGTAACTTGTCCGGGTTTTTATGCCCCCCAAGGGCGTGTAGTGCGCGCTAAACTTCGCTTCCCCCAATTGGTCGATCAATTGAGTCACTTCCATTGGCACGGAAATCGAATCAGTAATTTCGAAATGGAAACCTCTGCTATTTTAGGTTTATGCCGTGTATTCAATCATCATGGTATTGCTGTGAATACCGTAGTGGCCAATCGGGTGAGTAAAACCTTTTCAACCCAAGCCGATACCGCAATCGAAGCCATGATACAAAATGCCTTGCAAGTATTATCTTCTTTACCCGAAGAACCACAGAATTAAATCATGCTCATTCATTTTTATAAATACCATGGTGCCGGCAACGATTTTGTTATTCTCGATAATCGCACGGAACAATACAGTAATTTAACCCGCGAACAAATTGCGTTTTTATGCCACCGCCGTTTTGGAATTGGTGCCGATGGACTCATGCTTTTAAACAAGGATACGCAAACCGATTTCGCCATGCGTTATTTCAATAGCGATGGCGGTGAAAGTACCTTATGCGGCAATGGCGGCCGCTGTATTACCGCCTTTGCCAAACAATTGGGTTTAATTCAACAGTCCACCCGTTTTATGGCCATCGATGGTGCCCACGAAGCCGATATTCGTGATGACGGAATTGTAACATTAGCCATGCACGATGTACACGATGTGGAAGAATATGAAACCTATATGGACCTGAATACCGGTTCGCCCCACTATGTGTCTATTACCGACTATGTGAACGATATTAATGTTGCCCAAGAAGGTCGCTTAATACGAAATAGCCCTAAATACCGCGACGAAGGCATCAATGTCAACTTCGCTGAAGTGCTCCACGATAACCATTTATTGGTGCGCACGTACGAACGTGGCGTTGAAGATGAAACCCTTTCTTGTGGCACCGGTGTAACGGCTTCGGCTATTGCTTATGCCTACGGACGAATAGGGCAGCAGTCCATAAAAGTGACTACCCCCGGCGGTGAATTGCAGGTCGATTTTATGGCCCAAGGCAATGTGTTTTCCCAAATTTATTTGAGCGGTCCCGCTCAATTTGTTTTTACCGGTTCAATTACCTTAGCATGATGCGCATTCCAATCATCAACGAAAGTCCATACCCATTACCCGCTTACCAAACCCTTGGTTCAGCCGGTATGGATTTATATGCCAATCTCCAAGAACCCATTCAATTGCAAGTCATGGAACGCCGTTTAATTCCAACGGGAATCCGCATTGCACTTGAACCCGGTTACGAAGCCCAGGTTCGGCCTCGCAGTGGTTTGGCGTTAAAACAAGGACTCACCTGCTTGAATTCTCCGGGCACCATCGATTCCGATTACCGTGGACAAATAGGTGTTATTTTAATTAATTTATCGCAAGAAGTACAAACCATTCAACCGGGCGATCGGGTTGCCCAATTGGTTATTTCAACCTATCAATCCATCACATGGGAAGCCGTTGAAACCCTCCCAGAAACGCAACGCGAACATGGAGGCTTTGGCAGTACGGGTCGATAATTAATGCTTCTCTAAAACCGCCGTAAACAAACAATCGGAACCCGTGCCGGGATAATGCAATACTTGCTGCGATACACATTGTAAGCCGGTTTGAGCGATAATAGCGTCTACCGAAGCTTCATTTTCTAAGGCAAATACCGAACACGTGATATAATAAAATTTCCCACCCGATTTTAAATATTGGGCTGCGTTGCAAGCAATTTGAACTTGCTTGTCATGATAAGCTTGAATATCTTCAGCGCTGGTAAAATAAATTCCCTCCGGACTCCGAGCCCAAGTGCCTGAACCCGAACAGGGGACATCGGCAATAATAGCATCGAATGGACCTTGTGGAGGAGGGGGCGTGGTTAAATCGAGTACCTTGGTGGTATAGCGTTTGGCGTATCCGTATCGACTTAAACGTTGGTCTAAATTATACAATATCGAAGCCCGAATATCACTGACTTGCAATTGAATGGGAATACCACTGTCCAACAAACGCAAGGCTTTTCCACCGCTAGCCGCACAACAATCCCACCACGCCGTGTTTGGTTTGATGTCCCAAAAATCGCCGGTGCGTTGCGAGGCATAATCTTGAATCACATAATCCCGATCGTCTAAGTAAGTCGATAAATCGGTATTGCTTTCAACGGCAATGCAATCCTTGCCTAAATCTGTAAAGGGAATTTTATGAAAGCTTAAGGCCCGCAATACCTTGTCTTTCTGCCGAAGGCGAAGAAAAACTTGCGATTGACTGTAGCAATAACTTAAATATTCGCTTTTTGAAATACCCGCCGATAAATTGCAAACAGGTTCAAACGCTAAGCCATATTGGGTTTTAGCCCAAGCCATTTTTTCATCGAAAGGCAGTTCAAATTGTTCAGCCAATATTGGTTCGGCTAATTCGAAAAAACGACGCGGTAAACGGCTCTTGAACCAAGCACCTAAAAGCAAGGCTTGCTCCGTGGGTAAATTGGTTTGTACACCTAAACGAAAATAAGCATACACCAAGTCGGCGATATACTTTCTATCGCGGGAACCATACTGTTTATGTTGTTTGAAATACCCCGATAAATAAACCGATAAAGGTGGCTTGCCCGTATATTGACTGACCAAGGTTTTGGCCGTATCGAGATAAGCGCGAACCAGCATCGATTAGAGTTCCAACAATAATTTGGCAGGGTCGGTACCGGCCAATAATTGCAACGGATTTTCGAGTAATTCTTTTACACGCACCAAGAAGCCTACACTTTCACGACCATCAATAATGCGGTGATCGTAACTCAAGGCTAAATACATCATAGGGCGAATAACCACTTGTCCATTAATAGCCATCGGGCGATCTTGAATTTTATGCATCCCTAAAATAGCCGATTGCGGAATATTAATAATTGGGGTGCTCATCAAAGAACCGAAAACCCCACCATTGGTGATGGTGAAAGTTCCTCCGGTCATTTCTTCAATACTTAATTTATTGTCGCGGGCCTTCTTAGCTAATGCACCTACGGCTTGTTCAATTTCAGCCATGCTCATGCTTTCGGCATTCCGAATAACCGGAACCACCAAGCCTTTCGGGGCACTCACGGCAATAGAAATATCACAATAATCATGGTAAACAACACTATCACCATCAATATAGGCATTCACCGCTTTCCATTCTTGCAAGGCAATGCAACAGGCTTTGGTAAAGAAACTCATGAAGCCTAAGCCAACACCATGTTTCTCTTTAAACGTGTCTTTGTATTTGTTGCGCAATTCCATAATCGCACCCATGTCCACTTCATTGAAGGTGGTTAACATGGCGGTGCTGTTTTTGGCTTCTACCAAACGGCGACTCACCGTACGGCGGAGATTGCTCATTTTTTCCACTTTCTCCTCACGACTGTTCAAAGTAGTGCCTGGCAACATACCAGGTTTTTCCAAGGCAGCTAAAACATCGTTCTTGGTAATTTTTCCTAATGGACCGCTACCGTGAATATGGCCGGCATCCAATTTTTTATCGGCTAAAATTTGAGCGGCAACCGGGGTGGCTTTAACCTCGGAAGCAGGAGCAGGAACAGAAGCAGAAACAGAAACAGGAGCAGGAGCAGGAACAGAAACAGTAGCAGTAACAGCAGCATCGGCAGGGCGTTCGGCGCTTTCGTCGATGCGACAAGCTAAATCGCCAATATTCAAATCACTTCCTTCTTCCGCCACATGATGTAAAATACCGGCTTGTTCCGCGTTCAATTCGAAGGTGGCTTTTTCACTTTCCAATTCACAAACCACTTCATCGCGTTCAACCCAGCTACCATTGGGTTTAGTCCACTTAATCAAGGTTACTTGATTAATACTTTCTCCAACCGGGGGCACTTTAACATCAATCATGTTGCTATACGTTTTTCGTGGCCACAAATTTAATTGAAAATAAGCGAGAAACGAACAGCAATTCCTGCCTTAACGACTAAATTCTTTGCAAAAATCAATACTCTTGTTCAATACCAACTGCATGGCCTCGGGTAAAGGCCCTTCCAAGGCAGGATGTTTTCGCCCGAATACATGGTCGGAATCCACCGAATACAATTCGCTTTGCGGCACCCAAGATTGTATTTTTAGGGCTTGTTCGAAGGAAACTGCCGCATCTTGTAGTCCATGAACAATCAATAAGGGCTTCTTTAAGGCCTTGGCATGAGTCTCCACATCCAAGCGTTCTAAATTCGAACTATGATCTTCGAACAACTGATAATACAAGGGATAATCGATGCCGGTACGTTGGTTGCGATAATACGTTACTCCGCTTTCTTTCCAAGCTTGCATTTTCTCGGCCGAATAATTCCCCCAAGGCGTTTTCAACGCCGATACGGCCGCCCAAGTAAGCACCCCAAACACGCGTTCATCGTGGGCTTGCACTAAGGCGATGCCTCCTCCGCGACTATGTCCCAATAAAAAAACACGGTCTTTTCGAACCTGTGCTTTCAACGGAAAATCCTCACTGAAAATAAAATCAAGTTGACGTTGTGAGTCGAAACATTCAATGCTGTAATTATTATGGCCATAGGCTTCCAAATCCACCAATTCGGCCGGTTCTTCCAAGGTACAGCCATTGTGCGAAAAATTAAACTTCACCAATATAAAACCGGCATCGGCCCAAGCATCGGCAATTCGGTCGAAGTTGCCCCAATCTTTAAAGCCATTAAACCCGTGCAAATAAAGCACCACCGGCTTTTGTTCGGGTGTATCGGCAAAAAAAATGTCGGTGGCCATTGGGCGATTATCCCATCCGGCCACCGACCAATTCTTAATACAAGGCATCTTATTCTTTTACTACCTTACGAATAAATTGTTGGTTGGTTTTGGCGTCGGTAATACGCACCATGTAGATACCGGGAGCCAAATCGCGTAACGACAAGGTATGACGCGCCAACGACATATTTTCCTGTTTCAAAACTTGGCCTTGTAAATTACACAAAGCCACTTGCAAGGAACGTGCTTTAAAATCACTCAACACAATATTGACCTCATGTTGGGTTGGAATTGGGTAAACACTAATCAATTGTTCCATGGGTTGATCGGCCACGGCTGTAGGGAAAGGACAACCGCCATTTAAGGTCCATTTGGTATCGAGCCATGCTAATCGGTTCCGAATAAAAGTTTTGAAATTGGCAATTTCTTGTCCGTAAGTAGTTGGCATCGGTGCCGGTTCATTCACAATGGGAACGCCCCAAATAGGCCATTGTGTGAAGTTACGCAATACAGCCCCTTGCGCAATTAAGGTGGCAGCCATGGAATCAACTAAAAAGAAAATCTTCGTCGTGTCTAATGGCTGTCCGGGTTTACGATAATTCGAATAGGTACATTTCAATTCACGCACAAAGGCGGTATCGGTATTTAATTTCGACCACCAGAACGGGGCTAATTTGCTTTCGTTTGGACAAGTACCACCTAAGTTCCAGGTCCAACCGGTATCCACGGCACTGTTACAATCGGCTGTGTTGCGCCAAGCTAATTCCATATTCCAAAGTGGGCTAGGGCGCAACTTCTTCAACTTATCTTTAAACATATACATGTTTTGACGATACGCATCGTAATTACGGCTCAGTTCCTGAATAATCATGTAATCGATAAACCCTCCAATAGCACCATATTTGCGCCATCCAATGCTGGTGTCTTGAAAGTTAGCATTGTTCAAACTCAATTCAAAACTATCAACATAGGCTTTGATATAATTTTTTTGTGCGGGGGTAATATCCGATGGGTCAGGATATTCGTATTGAAAAGTCATGGTTTGATTGGTGGCATAAGGTGGCGCGAATTGGCTTGTCCAACCTTGACCATTGCCATTGTCAATTTTTAAAATATACCCACCGGTTAATTCATCGCCAAAATTGTCAATAACATTTAATGTGGCAATGTCTAAACGACCAATATCGCGTTTGATTTTCTCGCCAAAAAGATAAACACCTTGGTATTGGTTGTTTACAATCAGTTCGCAATGGCGCATACGGGGCGAATAGCGTAAAAATCCTTCAAACAATTTATACGAAAAGGTACTCCGAATCAAAGAACGGTCGGTATAACTCGACATCAATACCCAATCGTTTTCTGCCGGCATTCCCATTAAGGATACATTGATATTATTCCCCGGGGTGCTCCAAGTTTCCACATTGTAATTGTATTTGGGGTATGCGGTTGTACCTCGCCAATTTACACCAATCATACCGGTATAAGTAGGTGGGTCGGTTACTAAATTAACCCCCGAGGCGTTGTCGATAATCGATAAAGTGCCCTGTTGCTGAGTGCCATTAATAGTGGCCGGTGTGGTAACAATCACAATGGGCAAGTTGGTACTTGTTAATTGTGCTTGCAACGAAATGGGAAAAATAATACCCAATACAAAAAAAGCGAATAAAATTGAACGCATATTGAAATTATGTTGGCGCAATTTACGATAAAATAGACACGCTTGTTAGTTCATTTATCGCATATTTAATAAAAATAATTTTTTAATTAACGTTTACTTATTATTTTTCGTCTTTAATAAAAATATTTTTTTTATGAATAAATGGTTACCATTTGCGCTGGCGCTTTTGTTTTCAAGTGCCATAACGCGAGCGCAAGTTCTAATCAACGAGTATTCTTGCTCGAATGTAACAACCGTCCTCGACGCCTATAATCAGCGGAGCGATTGGATGGAATTGTATAATGCCGGTGGAGCTGCTGTTAACCTCACCGGTTATTACCTTTCCGACGACCCCAATAATTTAATGAAATGGGCCATTCCAACCGCTACACCCATCAATGCCGGTGGACGAAAAATGGTTTATTTCAGCGGCCGGGACATCATTCATGCCCCAACCGGACAAATTCATACCTCATTTAAATTGCGTCAAACCTTGGGCGATTGGATTATTTTATCCGATCCGGCCGGTAATGTGGTGGATTCTTTAAAATTGAAAATCACTCAACGCAATCACTCCCGTGGTCGCATCATCGATGCCTCACCTACTTGGGGGATTTTCACGGCACCAACCGTAAATGCCAGTAATAACTCGCAAGTAACCTATACCGCTTATACCCCTAAGGTAGTTTTTTCAGTGAATCCCGGTTTTTATACCGCCACCCAAACCATTACCTTAAGTTGTCCCGACCCAAATACTACCATACGTTACACCATTAATGGTGCTAATCCGCATCCGGGAGCAACACTTTATACAGGGCCAATCACGGTGGCCACTACAACGGCTGTTCGAGCAATAGCCTATAATAACGACCCGTTGATTTTACCCAGCATGATTGAATCCAATACCTATTTCATCAACGAATCGTCTACCTTCGATATCGTTTCGGTATGTGGTTCTTTTAATACAGCCGCCGCTGCTGCGGGTGGAGGTGGAACCAATTTATTCAATGCCGGTCAACCCATTTTTAGTTCGTTTGAATATTTCACTAAAACCGGAACCCAAATTCTTGAAATGGAAGGTGGTCGTGCCAGTCGCCACGGTAACGACTCATGGGCCTACCCGCAAAAAGGCATCGACTTTGAAGCTATGGATGAAAGTGGCGACAAGTCGGTATTTAGTCACCCTTTATTCGGCACTTCCTTACGCGATACCTTCGACCGCATCATGTTGAAAGCCGGTGGTTCCGATAACTACGCCGGTGGACCTAATAATAGCGCTCATCTTCGTGATATCTTCGCTCAAACCTTAGCCGAGAAATACAACTTAGAAATGGATTTCCGCCGTTGGCACCCCGTATTGATGTTTGTAAACGGCGCCTATTGGGGTGTTTACGATATGCGTGAGCCCGTTAACCAAGATTATTTCGAATACTATTATGGTAAGAAGAAAGAAAAAATCGATCATTTATCGTATTGGGGCGCCCTGCAAATTCGCTTAGGAAGCGATACCGGTTGGGTGAATTTGTACAATTATATCATGAACAATAATATGGCCGTTCCTGCCAATTATAATCATGTGAAGCAATACCTCAACGTAAACAGCTTCAGCCAGTATTTCATTATCAATTCCTATTTGGTGAACCACGATTGGTTGAACTGGAACACCATGTGGTGGCGCGGTCGCGGCAATAATAACCCCATCAAATGGCGTTATGTATTGTGGGATATGGATGCCATTACCGGTTTGAATAATCCAAACTATACCGGCATTCCAACTACAGGGCCCAATGCCGATCCGTGTCAACCCACCTCCTTATTCCAAAACAATGCCACCATCAAGCATACCGATATGTTGACGCGCTTGTTGCAAAACCCCGAGTTCAGTCAAACCTATAAAGACAATTGGGTGATGATGATGGGCGGTCCATTGGAATGTACCAAAATTATTGCGCATTACGACTCGGTGGTGAATAAACTCACACCCGAAATGTCGCGCCAAGCTACCCGTTGGGGTGGTTCCATGGCCGGTTGGCAAGCCAATGTAGCTGCCATGCGCACCTACTTGTTAACTCGTTGTGCCAACGTAACCGGCAAACTCGATACCTGTCTCGATTTACAAATGGGTACCTTGAAACTCAATGTAGATCCGCCCGGAAAAGGAACTATTGCCCTCGATGGCGATGTAAAAGGTCCTTATGTGTGGAGCCGTTTATTGCGTGCCGATACCACCTATAATTTAAAAGCAACATCTACAGGTGGACCATATTGGGTATTCGATTATTGGGAAAAAGTAGCCCCTCAAAATACCATCAACCCGAACATCAATGCCGATTTGGTACAATACAATTTCCAAAAAAGCGATTCGGTGATTGCCCACTTCAAGTATTTCAATATGGATTCTTTGGATGTGACGTTTGATGTGAATCCACCCGGAACCGGTAATATTACCTTGAACGGCGATTATATTTGGGCTTATCCGTTCACGCGGACTCTAGATCGTCGTTTTGCCTATAACATATTAGCCACACCGGCTCCAAGTTATAAGTTTATTGGTTGGACGAAAAACAATCCGACAACGGTAATTACGCCGCCCAATAATAAATCGGCCAGCTTCACCTACGATGCCAAAGAAACCATTGTGGCTAACTTCGAATTTGTACCACCACCACCACCACCGCCACCATTACCCGGTTTAAATGCCGATACATATGGCGTGTTTGTACCTGATGCTTTCTCGCCCAATGCCGATGGTAAGAATGATGTCTTCAATATTCGTTTAGGGGCCGATGCAACCGGAATGGACATTGTAATTTACGATCGTTGGGGTAATGAAGTCTTCCACAGCAATTCCATTTTGAATGGCTGGGATGGAACTTACAAAGGCAAACAAGCCGAAGTAGGGGTTTACCATTACTTGTTGCAAGTGAAGTTCCGCGACGGTAAAACCAAACAACTCACCGGCGATATTTCCTTGATTCGCTAATTAAAAATCAAACCATAAAAAAGACGCTGAGGAATTCAGCGTCTTTTTTTTATTTGAAGCGAAGCAAATGAACAATTTTCGGCACCCGTCCCGTGTTCCGCTTGTACTCCTCATTCCGCTTCGCTCCACTGCGGGGTACCGCTTCACCCGGGGCTATTTCTTCGGCGTATATTACATTATTCAACAGAAGAATTCATTTTCCTACTTTTAATCCTACTCCTACTTCCATCCACTTTCACCGTAGTTACAATACCAATACATGGTTCGAGATGCGGCAAGCCTAACATCTCGAACAGCCCAAGTATAGAATCTTATCATCGTAAAATCATGAGCATCCTAGTTCAGACAAAAAAAGCTGAAGAAAGAATCGAAC
>JBPCSZ010000093.1:0-75954 GCA_051006655.1 Chitinophagaceae bacterium | reverse complement strand
CCTAAATTCAAGGCTTTGTCGCTCAATGGACCATCGTGGTAAAAGAATAAGGTTGCGAAGATGGCAATGCCCATACCGGCTGCCGCCACCAGGTTACCCTTTTTGGCGGAATCGGGATGCGATAACATTTTCAATCCCAAGATAAACGTAATAGAACCAAAAAGGTAACTGAGTTTTAAAATAAATTCTTGCATAAACAGGGGATTGAATTATTTTTTCTTTTTGAACATTTGCAACATACGGTCGGTTACAACAAAGCCACCAATTACATTGAGTGTACCTAACAATACCGCCAGGAAGCCCAAGGTTAATACGAGATAGTCGTTGCTTTCGGCTTCAAGCAATACAATAATGGCGCCAATAATAACCACTCCATGAATGGCATTGGCCCCACTCATGAGTGGGGTATGTAATACCGAGGGTACTCGACCAATTACTTCAATACCTAAAAAAATCGATAAGATGACCACCGTAATCATATCGTAATGTGTCAAAAAGAAATCGAAAATAGCTTGCATAAAATGAAGTTTAATAAGGTGAGTAAATTACGCATTCACTAAAGCGGCCACACGGGCATTGGTGATTTTTCCGTCGTGGGTTAAACAGGTTTCGCGGACTAATTCATCGTCCCAATTCAAGTTTATTTCCCCATCGGCATTGATGATGAGCTTCAAAAAATTAATGATGTTTTTGCCGTACAGTTTACTGGCATCGGAAGGCATGGTAGATTGTAAATTGGAATTCCCAACAATTTTTACACCCCCTTCCATGATGGTGTCATTGTTCTTGGTGAACGGCGTATTCCCTCCGGTAGCGGCGGCTAAATCGATAATCACACTGCCGTTGCGCATGCTGTGCACCATATCGGCCGTAATTAAAATGGGCGCTTTTTTACCCGGAATTTGCGCTGTCGTGATAATTATATCAGCCTTAGCCGCACTCTCCGCAATGCGTTGCTGTTGTTTTTGTTTATACTCTTCCGTTTGTTCTACGGCATATCCTCCGGCTTTCGAAGCATCAGCCGCACCTTCTACTTCCACAAATTTGGCGCCTAAACTTTGGACTTCTTCTTTCACGGCGGGACGCGTATCGAACACTTCCACCACAGCCCCTAAGCGTTTGGCAGTAGCAATAGCTTGTAGTCCGGCAACCCCGGCCCCCAATATCAACATTTTGGCCGGGGCAATACTACCTGCCGCGGTCATAAACATGGGGAAGTAACGGCTATATTCGGTGGCCGCCAATAAAACCGCTTTATACCCGGCAATATTGGCTTGTGAACTCAATACATCCATCGATTGGGCTCGGGTGGTACGTGGAATAATATCCATACTAAACACCGTATTCCCTTGCGAGGCCCAAGTTTGCGCTTGTGAAATATTCGAAAAAGGTTGGTAAACCCCTAAGAGCATTTTTCCGGATGGGGAATCGTGTGGGGCGTGGATGGCCAATAAAAAATCGGACTTAGCGAGCACGTCTTGTCGAGAGGCTATTTGCGCACCGGCTTTTTCATAATCGGCATCGGCGGCGAAGCTGTTGGCACCGGCCCCTTGTTCCACCATCACGGAAACGTTCATTTTGATTAAGGCGCTCACGGACTCAGGCAATTGCGATACCCGATTTTCGCCGGCCGGCTCTTTTAATATTCCAAGGACCATATGCTTAATTTGAACTCTAATGTAATGGAATTCTTTGGAACTAGGTAATGCAAACAGAAAAAAGTAATAGACGGGTATGCAGGAAAAACAATAATTTCGCACACGCATTTAATACAAGGACCATGAAACAGGACATAGTGGTGAGCGGTATTCGCTCGACGGGTTTTTTACATTTGGGTAATTATTTCGGTGCCATTCGGAATTATATCCGCATGCAAGAGGAATATCCTTGCTACTTTTTTGTGGCCGATTATCACTCTTTAACCACCCACCCCGACCCGGCTTTATTGCGCCCCAATGTGTATCGCGTATTGGCTGAAAATATGGCCTGTGGCTTGGATCCTGAAAAAGTAGCCTTGTACGTTCAAAGCGATGTGCCTGAAATTCCGGAATTGTATTTGATGTTGAATATGATGGCTTATAAAGGGGAATTGGAAAAAACGGCTTCGTTTAAAGACAAAGCTCGGAGTCAACCCGATAATGTAAACGCCGGTTTATTGACCTACCCTACTTTAATGTCGGCCGATATTTTAATTCATAAAGGACAAAAAGTACCCGTTGGGAAAGACCAAGAACAACACTTGGAAATGACCCGCAATTTTGCGCAACGCTTCAATCACCGTTATGGCGAAACCTTCCCTGAACCTGAAAGTTTCAATTTTGGGGAACAACTCGTGAAGATTCCCAGTTTAGATGGCGCCGGTAAAATGAGCAAAAGCGAAAACGAAAATGCCACCTTGTATTTAGCCGATTCCGATGAGGCTATTCGTAAGAAAATTATGAAGGCAAAAACCGACCAAGGCCCCAGCGAACCCAATTCGGTTAAGCCCGATTATATTGAAAATATTTTTCAGTTGATGCGTTTGGTGAGTACCCCAGAAACCGTGGCCTTCTTCGACGAACAATTCAATGGATGCACTATTCGCTATGGCGATATGAAAAAGCAATTGGCCGAAGATATGGTGCAGTTTATTGCACCCATTCGCGAAAAAGCCTTGGATTTACAAACCAATACCGACTACTTAAAACAAGTAATGAAAATGGGTAAAGAAAAAGCCCGAACCAGTGCCTCGGCCACCCTCAGCGAAGCCCGCAAAAAAATGGGGATTGATTTTTATTAAACCCTTTATATTTCAAGCGATACAACGTATTTTCGTTCCCTATTTCATTAGCGCACCCACTCCTTATGGCCAAGAAAAAACAAATTAAACACATTGCGATTGCCGGTAATATTGGTGCCGGTAAAACTACTTTAACGCAAATTTTGGCCCATCATTTCAATTGGTCGCCCCATTTTGAAGATGTGGAGAATAACCCCTACTTGAACGATTTTTACAACGACATGCATCGTTGGAGTTTCAACTTGCAAATTTATTTCTTGAATAGCCGTATCAAACAATTGGTGGATATTCAAAAAGGAAATCAGGTGGTGATTCAAGACCGTACCATTTACGAAGATGCCTACATTTTTGCGCCCAACTTGCACGAAATGGGTTTGATGAGCAAACGCGATTTTGAAAACTACAAGAACTTTTTTGAGACCTTAAAAACCTTAGTGAATCCACCCGATTTGTTGATTTATTTGAAGGCTAGTGTACCTACTTTGGTTGGACAAATTCAAAAGCGTGGACGCGAGTATGAAGAAAATATTCGCCTCGATTATTTAAAGCGCTTGAACGAATATTATAACAACTGGCTCGACCATTATACCGATGGCCGTTTGTTGGTGATTGATATCGACAAAACCAACTTCGCCGATAATAAAGACGACCTTGCCAATGTCATTAGCATGGTAGACGCCGAAGTGAACGGCTTGTTTTAATTTTTTTTGAAGCGCATCTTCTTCTCTTTCTTCAGCACCCGTCGTGCTTTCCGCGGTGCATGGCACCTTGCTCCAATCACGGCTATTTTTGATCGTTCGGAACGTTGTTCAGCTTTTCTTTTGTCTGAACTAAGATGCGCATGATTTTACGATGATAAGATATAATCCGTAGGCTGTTCGAGATGTTCGACGCAGTCGGCATCTCAAACGAGGAATGAATAATATTCTTTGAATGAAAGTATTCTATATTCTATTTTATCAAAGAGTTATGGTGGTGTTTCACAGAGGTGTATTACCCTGCTTACTGCTTACTGTAACTGTTCACTCATATATATCACTTGTCCAACCCGTTCAATATGTTGCAAAAGAGCTTCATGTTGAATATGATGATGAAGCGAAACATCGAATTGATACGGCAACATTAAATCGTCGAGTTCATTTTCAATTTGGTGTAATTGGGTGAGTGTAAGTTGTGCACCGAATAGCGTAATATCAATATCGGAACCGGGTTTAAAATTGCCTTTGGCACGTGAACCATACAAAACAACTCGTTCCACCAAGGGCTGTTTTTCAAATAGCGTTTGAATACGTATCAGGGTATCGGCCGAAAGTCCAAACATAATTAATAATTTAATCGAGCGAGCATGCCTTGTTCAAATTCAAGGAAGCGCGGATGATAATCGAACATGATTTTAATGAAGATTTCATCGGCGGTTTCTTCGTTATAGGTATGCGAACTTTTGTTTCTACTTTGAATCATATCCATCCAACAAGTGCCATCGGTAATTAAGCCGGAAGTAAAGGCTTCGCGTGTGGCATCTTTCGAACCGAAGATATTGTTATTGCCGGCTTCATTCAAAAAATCCTTCATCACTTTCCACGCCAATTCGTGGGTGTATTCAAAGCGTTGAATGATGCCCTCTTTGATGATATCATCTAAAAACGAATCGCTCGAAATTGCTTGTACATCATTAATACCAAATCGTTGTTTGATATTAACCACAGCTTCATTAAGCTTGGCTAAGGCTTTCTGATAATTAGCGAAACGTTGTTGCCAGCGAATATCTTGGTTTTCCATAGGTATATTTTTATTTAAAATTAATATACCCAAGGCAAATCAAGGCATATTCTTAAAACAATTTCTCAATCAAGTTTTCGGTGCTGAGTCCCTCGGCTTCGGCTTTGTAATTGCGTACCACACGATGGCGCAAAATAGGCAAGGCCACAGCGCGAATGTTTGCAATATCGGGCGAGTAATTGCCTTGCAATAAAGCATGGCACTTGGCGGCTAAAATTAAATTTTGAGAGGCACGTGGACCGGCACCCCAAGAAATGTATTGGCGGGCTAAATCGGAACCTTGGGCGTTTGGACGTGTTTTGTGTACCAAGCCTACCGCATATTCCATTACATTATCGGGCACAGGCACTCGGCGAACCAAGTGTTGGAAATAAATAATTTCTTCGGCCGACATGATTTTTTGGAGTGTCACCTTTTGATCGTTGGTGGTTGATTTTACAATGTTTAATTCTTCTTGGAACGATGGATAATCGAGCCAAATATTAAACATGAAACGATCGAGTTGGGCTTCGGGTAAAGGATAAGTTCCTTCTTGTTCAATGGGGTTTTGCGTAGCCAATACAAAAAACGGTTTTGGCAAACTGTGCATTTGTCCACCAATGGTTACATGACGTTCTTGCATGGCCTCCAATAAAGCGGCTTGCGTTTTCGGCGGAGTACGGTTAATTTCATCGGCCAAAACAATATTGGCAAACAAGGGGCCTTGCATGAATTTAAAGTGGCGATGTTCATCGAGAATTTCTGTACCGGTAATATCGCTGGGCATTAAATCGGGCGTGAACTGAATGCGTTTGAAATTCAAATCGAGTACTTGAGCAATGGTATTCACCAACAAGGTTTTGGCCAAGCCGGGAACCCCCACCAAGAGCGAGTGCGCGTTGCAAAGAATAGCAATGAGGGTGCCATCCACCACCGCTTCTTGTCCAACAATAACCCGCGCAATTTCTTGTTTATACGCGGCATATTTTTCTTTCAGCGCACGAGCGGCGTCAACATCGTTTTGAAACATAAATTAGATTATGGTTTTTTAGCTGTTTTTTTTCGGAATGCGTCTAAGTTTTCGCAGGTAGAAAAACTGTCGTCGATTTGAATATAGAAATTCGATAATTTTTCTTTAATCCATTTTTGCAACACGTCGGTTTTCTTTTGCTCCAGGGCCACCATTTGAATGCGGCTATAATCTTCGCGTAAATTAGCGCGATGGGGTTCGGTGCGGTTCTTCAAAAAAATGATTCGCACCATACGGTCGCCAGTTTGTTGGTCGGTAAATTCTTCGGGTTTTGAAAATTCCCCGGGTTTCATATCGTGCGTTAATAAGGCCACCGAAGGTTCGAGTAAATCGGGGGTAATCATCGAGCCATTGGTTTGTGGATCGGTGAACATACCACCGGTAATTTTGGTTTGATCGTCGGCGGTGTATTTGGCTACCGCTTCGGAGAAACGCATTTTACCTGAAATTAAATTCGCACGAACGCTATCGGCTTTGCTCAAGGTTTCCTTCACCATATCGGCCGTAATGAGCGGTTTGATAAGGATATGACGCAACTTGGCTTTTTCGCCTTGGCGGTTCACCATTTGTACAATATGAAAACCAAATTTAGTTTTTACAATCGGCGAAATTTCACCATTTTGTAAACGGAAAGCCGCAGCTGCAAATTCAGGCACTAAATCGTCGCGACCTTGAACACCTAAATCACCGCCATTGTCTTTCGAAGCCGGATCTTGACTGTGAATACCGGCCATGATATCGAAGGAAACTTTTCCGCTAATGATATCGGCCCGAATTTCTTCCAATTTCGAAATGGCATAAGCTTCCACTTCTTTGTTCACATTGGGCTTAAATACAATTTGTCCAACTTCTAACATGGAAGGAAAAAACGGCAAACTGTCAGCGGGTATCTTATCGTAAAAGGCTTTTACTTCTATAGGCGTAATTTTCACATTCGAGAGAATGGATTGTTGCATACGGTCGGAGGTTAAGCGATCGCGAAACATTTGACGGTATTCATCTTTCAACTGATACACCGATTTGCCGGCCATTTCTTCCAACTTTTCTTCCGAACCAAATTGCGAAATGAAATAACGAATACGGTTATTGAGTTGTCCTTCAATTTCATCGTCGGAAACAATCACACTATCGCGTTCAGCTTGTTCAATCATTACTTTCTGAATCAAGAACTGTTGCATCATATCGCAACGAAATTGTTCTTCACCTCCTTCGGGAATGTCTTTGCTCATTTCCAAGAGGGCATTGTCAATTTCCGATTTTAAAATGATTTTGTCGCCAACAACGGCCACAATTTTATCGAGGGTTTCTTGGGCATGGGCCGAAAAAACCAAATTCATGAGGATGCCACAAAGGACTACTATACGCCAATTCATTGGGTTGCAAGTTACGTTCAAAAATTCGACCTACGGACTTATTCCGACCATGCTTTAACAAAGATTTTCAGTAGACGGGATTCATGTAAATTTGCCCTCATTCATGTATTCATTTTCCGATACCGATTTAGCGTTTATGGCTATGCATGCCCAAGCCGATGTGCCCGGATTATTGTTGCGTGGTAAATGGTCGGAACGCGAGAAAGTATTGCTGGAACAGGTTTTCCGAAAACAAAAGTCGGGTAAAAAACTGCCCACTTGTGCCCTAAAACCCCAATTTTATTGGCCTCCGAGTTTGAATTTAGAACAAAGTTCATCGGAAAAAACAGCCCGATTCAAAGCGGGTTTGGTGCAGGGAACCCGATTATTAGACTTAAGTGCGGGGATGGGCATTGATGCTTTATTCATGTCGGCCTCCTTTCAAAAGGTCGATTTGGTGGAACCCAATGCGGAATTAAGTGCCATTAGTGCGTACAATTTAGGCCAGGTAATGGGAATTCATCATGCGGTATTCCACGGTAATCGTTCCGCAGAGGCATTTATATCGACGTTTAAGGACAAGGTAGATTGGATTTACTTAGATCCTTCGCGTCGCAATGAACAAGGCAAGAAGGTGTTTAAATTAGCCGATTGTGTGCCCAATATCATTGAATTGGCGCCTACCCTCTTGCAATTATCGCCACGGTGTATGGTGAAATTATCGCCCATGGCCGATGTGCAACAACTACGCCGCGAATTGCCCAATATCTCGACGGTATATGCCCTTCAAGCCGATGGAGAATGCAAGGAGTTATTGTTAGTTTTAGAACCAAATCCAACCGGCTTCAAAAAAATAGCGGTCGATTTAGATAAGGAAACGCCAATATGGGTAGAAGAACTGGAAGATGGAATAAACGAGATTCAGTATCACTTACCGCAAACCTATATCTATGAACCCAATGCCGCCTGTCACAAATTGCAAGTTTATAGCGCAATAGCGAAGCAGTACAATCTAAGTAAATTACATCCGGATTCCCATTTATTTACATCCAATGAATGGCTGCCTCATTTTCCGGGAAGAACATTTCAATTGAAAGACGTATTGCCTTTAGATCGGAAACAATTAGAACGATTAATTCCCGACCGAAAAGCACATATTACAGTTCGTAACTTTCCAATGAGCGTAGCTGAAATTCGCGCTAAAACAAAACTGGTCGATGGGGGCTCCGTGTACCTATTGGCCACGACCCTCATCGACCGGCGAAAAGTGCTTTTGTTTTGTGTTAAACCAAACGAATTATAAACCGAGTTGTTGTTTGAAATAATCTAAGGTGATTTTCAAACCTTCACTCCGATCTACTTTAGGTTCCCAACCTAAAATTTCTTTGGCACGTGTAATATCGGGCTGACGTTGTTTTGGATCGTCTTGCGGCAATGGATGGTAAACAATCTTCGACGAAGAACCCGTTAATTTTTGAACCTCTTCCGCAAATTCTTTCAAGGTAATTTCATTGGGGTTGCCAATGTTTACCGGATGCGCATAATCGCTCATCAATAAACGGTAGATGCCTTCCACTAAATCGTCTACATAACAGAATGAACGAGTTTGTGAACCATCGCCGAATACAGTAATGTCTTCTCCTTTCAAGGCTTGACTCATGAAGGCCGGTAATGCACGGCCATCATCGAGGCGCATGCGTGGACCGTAAGTATTGAATATACGAACGATGCGGGTTTGCAAACCATGGAAGGTATGATAGGCCATGGTGATGGCTTCTTGGAAACGCTTGGCTTCATCGTACACACCACGTGGACCAATTGGGTTTACATTCCCCCAATATTCTTCGTTTTGTGGATGCACCAAGGGATCGCCATATACTTCCGAAGTGGATGCAATTAACATACGGGCATTTTTCTGTTTGGCTAATCCCAATAAATTATGCGTACCCAAAGAACCTACTTTCAAGGTTTGAATGGGCATTTTTAAATAATCGATGGGGGAAGCCGGCGAAGCGAAATGCAAGATATAATCGAGATTACCGGGCACATGCACGAATTTGCTCACATCGTGATGATAGAATTCAAATTCTTTCAACTTAAACAAATGTTCAATGTTGGCGATGTTGCCGGTCAGGAGATTGTCCATGGCCACCACTTGATATCCTTCGCGAATAAAGCGGTCGCACAAATGAGACCCCAAGAAGCCGGCTCCGCCGGTAATGAGTACACGTTTCATAATTAAGCGCCTATAGTTTTTCGTCCAATTGAATTGTAATAGAATGCGTGTTGTGCCATATCTTCTACATCGTATAAGTTACGACCATCGAAAATAACCGGCGCTTTCATATTCGCTTTCATTACATCGAATTCAGGCGTGCGGAAGATATTCCATTCAGTACAAATGGCTAAGGCATCGGCGCCTTTCAACATATCGTAGGCATCTTCGGCGTAAGCAATTTTACCGGACATATCAGCATGGTTCTTTTCGAAGTATTGCTTGGCATTTTTCATTCCTTCCGGATCGTAGCAAATAACTTCGGCACCGGCTTCAATTAATTTAGGAATAATGTATAAGGCCGGCGCTTCGCGAATATCATCGGTATTGGGTTTGAATGAAATACCCCAAACGGCAATTTTCTTTCCGCTTAAATCACCATTGAAATAATGAATGATTTTGTCGGCCAAAACCAATTTTTGTTTGTCGTTCACATCCATAACAGCATTCAAAATACTGTATTCATAACCGTATTGTCCGCTGGTTTGCACCAAGGCTTGAACGTCTTTGGGGAAGCAACTGCCACCATAACCAATACCCGGGAATAAGAAGCGTTTACCAATACGGTCGTCGCTACCCATACCCACACGAACGGTTTCCACATCGGCACCTACTTTTTCGCATAAGTTGGCCAATTCGTTCATGAAGGTGATACGCATAGCGAGGTATGAATTCGCGGCATATTTCGTTAATTCAGAACTGCGTTCATCCATGAAATAAATGGGGTTTCCTTGACGCACGAACGGGGCATACAATTGATGCATCAATTTGCGTGCACGGTCGGAACGGGTTCCAATCACCACACGGTCGGGTTTCATGAAATCGTCTACGGCAACCCCTTCACGTAAGAATTCAGGATTACTCACTACATCGAATTCACCATCGTAATTTTCACGAATCTTGGCGGCTACTTTTTCAGCAGTGCCCACCGGAACTGTACTCTTATTGATGATGACTTTGTATTGTTTAATTTCGGCCAAAATTTTACCAATTTCGGTGGCCACACCCAATACATAACTTAAATCGGCTGAACCATCTTCACCGGGCGGTGTTGGCAAAGCCAAGAAAATCAATTCCGATTTTTCTACCGCCTCACGTAAGTTGGTGGTAAAATGCAAACGATGTTCTTTTAAATTTCGTTGGAATAACACTTCCAAACCGGGTTCGTAAATAACAATTTCGCCCGATTTTAAGCGTTCAACTTTGTTTTGGTCAATGTCGACACATATTACATGATTTCCCGACTCGGCAAAACAGGTTCCGGACACGAGTCCAACGTAACCTGTACCCACTAATGCTACATTCATGATGGTATTGATTTGAGAATTTCTAAAAATGATTGAATAATGAAGGCTTGTTGCTCGTCTTTCATTTCCGTATGAATGGGCAATGAAATGACTTGTGCGGTTAAGCGGTCGGTTATAGGTAATGGTGTATTGGCAGTATCGAAGGCCGAAAACATGGCCTGACGATGCGCCGGAATGGGATAGTACACCATACTGGGTACGCCCAATTCGGCTAATTTTTCTTGAACAAGGTCACGATCTATGCCTTCTTTCAAGGTCAAGGTGTATTGATGAAATACATGATACGATTTCGTATCGCGATAAGGTATTTTAACTAACGGATGATTTGCGAATGCGACATCGTAAGTATCCGCTACTTTACGGCGCGAACTGCAATAAGCATCCAAGTGTTTTAACTTAATGCGTAAAACAGCGGCTTGCATCGTATCGAGCCGTGAATTGCATCCTACAATTTCGTGCACATATTTTTTCTGTTGCCCGTGGTTGGCCACCATTTTAATGCGTTGGGCCAAGGCGGCATCGTTAGTGTATAAAGCACCGCCATCGCCGTAACAACCTAAATTCTTCGACGGAAAAAAGGAAGTACAACCAATATGGCCCATAGTGCCATTCGCTTTGCGAGTACCATCGCTGAAGGTATAATAGCCACCAATAGCTTGGGCATTATCTTCAATTACATACAAATTATGCTTTTGGGCAATGGCTAAAATGGATTCCATATCGGCGCTTTGTCCGTATAAATGCACCGGCACAATGGCCTTGGTTCGAGGTGTAATTAAGGCTTCAATGGCATTCACATCCATGGTGAAGGTATCAGGATTCACTTCGCAAAACACCGGGGTTAATCGAAGTAAGCCCACCACTTCTACGGTGGCTATATAGGTAAACGACGGTGTAATAATTTCATCGCCGGGTTGAAGCCCAAGCGCCATCATGGCAATTTGCAAGGCATCGGTACCATTGGCACAAGGAATTACATGCGTACCACCCAAGTATTCGCCTAATTCATTGGCAAAATGCCCAACTTGAGGCCCGTTAATAAAAGCCGTTGTATCGATTACTTCCTGTATGGCTGCATCTATTTCCGCTTTTATGGGCAAGTACTGACTTCTCAAGTCAACCATCTGAATTTTCTCCAAGGACCGTTTGATTTTTATGCGTGCAAAAATAGACGAAAATATCGATTTTTATAGGACAAATTCATGCGATGTAATTGAAAAGGACTTACATTAGAACGCAACGGATATGTCGAAAGGATTTCAATTCAAACAATTTTACATCAGGCACGATTTATGTGCCATGAAGGTGAGTGAAATGGCATGTTTATTGGGTGTTTTAGCCCCTATTCCCCCTAAGGTTAGCCAAATAGCCGATTTTGGTACAGGCACCGGATTATTGGCTTGCATGCTGGCCCAACGCAGTTCCGCTCAAATTACGGCTATTGAAATGGAGACTAATGCCGTGCTTCAAGCCCAAGAAAATGCAATTCAAAGTCCATTTAGTGCTCGAATTCAAGTAATTGAAGCGGATATTCGAACATTTCAAAGCCCTACCCTTTTCAATTTAATCGTATGCAATCCGCCGTTTTTTGAGCACCAACTTATTTCCAATCAAGTTCAGAAAGCGGCTGCGTGGCACGATACTACGTTGCGTTTGCATGAATTATTCGAAGCCGTAATTCGAAATTTAGTCCCCGAAGGGCAACTTATTATTCTCTTACCCGGTTCACGCGCCAATGATGCCATACAAATGGCTCAAGAATATGCGTTAAACTTGAGTCATCAATTTAGCATCCACCATCATCATCTATCCCCGGAAGGATTTGTGGTATTAGGGTTTCAATTCAAAAAAAGGAGTCCGGTTCATTTCCGAAAAATCGTGGTGCGCTCCGAGGCAAGAACTTATACGCCCATGGTGCACCAATTACTTCAGCCCTTTTATTTATACCTGTAAATTTAAATCTGATCGTCTAAACGATCCTTTTCAATTCGGCGTAAGTTCAACGTGGATACCGGAGAAACCACCAAGGGGAATTTCTCGACGGTTACGAATGAAGAATCTAAGCCGAAGCCTTTTTCTTCACTCAAGGAAATTTTCTTCAACATGAAATACAATTTCATAATGATCCGCTCAAACAAGGGCAAATCGTTATCGTGCGAAAGGAATTTCTCCATCACAATAAACTGCCAATCGCCGGCCACTTTATTGCGTTGAAGCGATGTATATCGACTGGTGATATTCACTTCCTTATTCTTCACCATATCTTCCACTACTTTACGGAACATGAGGTTGATACGATGCTCTTCGCGGAAGCCTAAACGGAATTCAACGCGAATGATTTCGTTCGGAATAATGGTATCCACCACATAATCGGTACGATAAGGTTCATCGAGCACATCCACATGCACAAACCAATAAATATCGGCGCGTTTGGGTTTCTTATTTAAAATGGAATAAATAATTTTATGTTCAATTTCGTGCGGATTATTAGCACTGGTTAAATACACCAAGTGGGTGGAATATTTAGGAATCGACAAATCGTTGCTAAGGTCTTGCAGCATATGAATGTATTCATCCATCTTCACAAATTCCACATACCGATTTTTAATTTTACGCGATTTAAACCAAACGAACATGATGGCAAACATCAAACCGGCCACAATGAAGGTGGCATAACCACCATGCGGGAACTTGATAATATTAGCCGCTAAAAAGGCAATTTCAATGCTTAAATAAATGGCTAAGAAAACGTAAATCCATATTGCCTTAATGCGTTTCAACACCATATAGTTCGCAAATAAAATGGTGCTCATCAACATGGTCATGATGATGGCTAAGCCATAGGCGGCTTCCATATTGCTGGAACTTTGAAAATAGATAACCACCAATACACATCCAAAATACATGAACATATTCATGCCCGGAATGAATAATTGTCCCTTGGCTTCGGTTGGATAATTGATTTTCATTTTAGGCCATAAGTTCAAGCGCGTAGCCTCACTAATTAAGGTGAATGAACCCGAAATCATGGCTTGACTGGCAATAATGGCGGCCATGGTCGCAATGGCAACCCCGGGAATAATAAACCATTGGGGCATGATATCGAAAAAGGCATTCACTTGGCCACTTTCAATCATTTCTAAAGTCATGGTTTTACCGCCATTGTGCGAAAGCATATAGGCACCTTGACCAAAATAGTTCAACAATAAAACAATCTTCACGTATATCCACGATATGCGAATATTGGGACGACCACAATGACCCAAATCGGAATACAAGGCTTCGGCCCCCGTAGTACATAAAAAGACGGCACCCAATAACCAAAAGCCACCGGGCGATTGCGTTAATAAATTAATGGCATAAACGGGATTGATGGCTTTAAAAACACTATAGTCTAAATGCAAATTCACCACCCCTAAAACACCTAACATGGTGAACCATACAAACATCACCGGACCAAACAAACGTCCAATAGACGCTGTGCCAAATTGTTGCATGATAAAGAACATGGTAATAATGACCAATACAATCGACACAATGGTGCCTTGCGGCATATCGTGCATGGGGGGTAATTTGCGTAAGCCTTCAATAGCCGATGTAATGGAGATGGGCGGTGTTATAATACCATCGGCCAACAAACTGGCACCACCAATCATAGCCGGAACTACCAACCATTTTTTTCGGCGACGTACTAAAGCAAACAAAGAAAAAATACCACCTTCCCCTTTATTGTCGGCACGTAAAATTAACCACACATATTTCAAGGTAGTTTGTAAGGTTATCGTCCAAAGAATGCACGATAAACTACCTAATATCAACGCTTCATCGATTACTCGACCTTTAATAATAGCGTTAAAAACATATAAGGGAGATGTGCCGATATCACCGTAAATGATACCCATGGCAATAAGGAGTCCGGCAGCAGAAACCTTATTCAAATTTAAATGTTTGCCCACAAGATGTTGGTATTTGCGGGAACAAATATACAGTCAATTCAATCGAATTGAAGGCAAGAAAAATTAGGGAATTCCTTTTTAGGCGTTAAGGAAGATGCCGGGCAAAATACCCGCCAATAAAATCAACAAAGCATTGATAATCATCATGACTTTCTCGGTGCTATTGGGTTCGTATACCAACTTCGGTTCTCCGGGTTTGAAGAACATGCTCATGATTACTTTGAAATAATAATAGGCAGAAATGGCCGCCATCAATACGGCAAAAATTACCAAGCCTTTCATGTGACCTTGTTCTACGGCGGCACTCAATACAAAATACTTCGCAAAGAATCCTCCCGTTAATGGAATACCCGCCAACGACAATAAACTAATGGTGGCCGTAACCGCTAACAAAGGGTTTTTACGCCCTAAACCTTGGAAGCCTTCAAAACTGTGATCATCTAAATAATTCAAGACAGAAAATACACCCATTGAAGCCAAGGTATACGTTACACTGTATAAAATGATACCTTGCCACGAGGTACTATTGAACGCAAAAACTGCCAATAACATAAAGCCGGCTTGCGCAATAGACGAATAAGCCATCATACGTTTTACACTGCGTTGGTAAACCGCAGTAACATTACCAATGAATAAGGTTAAACCAATCATGATGGCCAACATCAATTGCCATGAATCGGCTACATTCCCAAACGATAAATGGAATAAACGAATAAAGGCCATGAACACACCTACTTTCACCAAGGTAGCCATAAAAGGCGTAAATGGCGTTGGTGTGCCATCGTACACGTCGGGTGTCCAAAAATGGAATGGCGCTGCCGATACTTTAAAACCAAGGGCCACTACCAATAAGCCAATTCCTAATAATCCGAGAGAACTGAATTTAGTAGCATCTTGGAATAAATCGATAAAGGCTTGACTGTTGACATCGAAGGTGCCGGTGGCGCCATAAAGCAGGGTAATGGCCATCAATAAAATACCGGTGCTGAAAGAACCCATTAAAAAATACTTCAAGGCTGCTTCGCTACTTTTAATACTATTCTTATCGGAACCGGCCATTATATATTGGGGAATCGATAAAATTTCAATAGCCAAGAAGAAAATCAATAAATTCGAGAAGGTCGACATCATGAACAACCCACACATCACAAAAAACAACAAGGCAAAATATTCAGCATCATTTTTACCTACACGGGTTAAATGTCGACTGAACATTAAAATATAAACCAAGAAACTGCCGGAGAGCAATAAATTAAACCAAGCCGAATAACCATTCAATGCCAACATATTGCGGAAGAATGGACGAACTTCTAAACCCGTTTGCTGAAAATCGACCAAGGTGGCCCCCAATAAAAGGATCGTACCAACTATAGCCAACAATCGAATGCCGGTTTCTTTCTTAATCACGAGTCCGGCCATCATCATAGCCGTTCCCAATAATGCCGATAATATAATTGCGTTCATGCGTAGTTCCTTAATTTACCGAATGGCCTGTCGGTTACAGGGGTTTAATTAAATGCTTTGCGGAATCCAATTCAATAATACATTGGGGAAGATACCAAAAGCAAGAATCATTAAAATAATGGCGCTTAAACTGATTAATTCAACCACATTTAAATCGCGGAAAGAGGCTGTAGTTGCATTGGCTTCGCCGAAGGCTACCTTCTGAACCATCCATAAAGTATAAGCCGCCGATAATATCACCGCTAAACCGGCTACGGTGGTTAACCATTGCGCATAGGGGGCGCCCGATGAGAACATACCCGTCAGCATCATAAATTCACCGGGGAATCCGTTGGTTAAAGGCAAAGCAATATTCGCAAAGGCAATCACCACTAAAGCAATAGTAAATTGCGGAGCCGATTTAGCTATACCGCCTAAACTGCGCATGTCTTGCGAACCGGTACGGTCTTCAATCATACTAATCAATAACCACATCCCTAAAATGGTAATACCGTGGTTGAACATTTGCAACATGGCCCCTTGCGTAGCCAATCCACCCATACTAAAAATAGCCGCCGCCATTAACCCGATATGGGCAATCGAAGAATAAGCCACCACGCGTTTGATATTGTTTTGCACCAAAGCCATGCACGAAGCATAAATGATGCCAATAACCGCCAATACCATCACCAAGTGCTGCCAAAAAGCAGAACCTTCCGGTAACACAGGAATCAACCAAACTAATACGGCAAATAAACCCATCTTCACCATCAAGGCACTCAATACCACCGTAACCGGCGTAGCGCTTTGTTCGTAGGCATCGGGCTGCCAAGTATGAAATGGAAATATGGGCATTTTAATGGCAAAGGCCAAGAACAATAACCAGAATAAACCTTGCTGTTCGGGGGCACTGAATTCGCGCCCGGCCATGATAAAATCTTGCCAAGCAAAAGAGCGTAAACTGCTGTGTCGGTAAATGATAATCATACCCACCAACATAATCAAACTCCCCACAAACGTATAAACAAAGAATTTAAAGCTCACCGGAATGCGACGTTCACCGCCATACATCGAACTCAAGAAATAAACCGGAATTAAGGCTACTTCCCAAAACAAATAAAACAATAAAGCATCTTGGGCCATGAATACACCCAATAAACCCACTTGCGATAAACTCAATAAACCATAAAATAATGCGGGACGATCCACCGAACGTTTCTGATAGGCCAAGAACAATAATGGATAAACCAATACGGTTAATAAAACCATCAAACGCGTTAAACCGGGTTCCATCGACAATGCAAATCGGGCTCCTAAGAGTTCAATCCAAGGAGCATTCATCACCAATTCCGTGCCGGGTACCAATAAGCCAAACAAGGCAATCCCCAAGGTTAGAAACGATGAACCCAATGCCACGGTTTTAGCTGCCGATGTGCCGGTAAACAACATCGCTAAACCGCTGAGTAAAGGAAGAATAATAAGTATGAGCGTCAACATGGGCATTCAAATATTAGGATAGCGCCTGTATGCGTTTTAAAAAATGGTGTAAATCAATTGAAGTGAAAACAATAATATCATGCCTAAAACCAGCAAGAACAAGTAAGTACCCACCATCCCGTTTTGCATTAAACGAACTTTGGTACTTCCCCATTGAACCGATTTGCCAATACCATTCACCAAGCCATCAATACCGGCTTTCTCAACAAATTTTTCTAAGAAAGCACTGAGCGCAATAATCGGTTTAACAATCACAGCATCGTACAATTCATCTAAATACCACTTCTTTTCAAAGAAAGCTGCTAAGCCGCTGTATTGCTCATTGGCTTGGTATTTTTTAAAGCCCACATACGCCATGCCAATACCCGCCGCAGCAATCAATACCGCAAAGGCCATTAAACCATATTCCGTTGTGTGACTCAATGCGGCATGTTCGCCCACCGGCGTTATAACGCGACCTAAGAAATGCGATAACCAATGTCCACCACCAAATACTTCCGGAATACCAATGAATCCGCCAATCACCGAGAAAATGGCTAAAACCACTAAGGGGATGGTCATTAAACTTGGACTCTCATGCGGGTGACCTTTACCACGGTATTCGCCCCAAAAAGTAACGAACAATAAACGGAACATATAATAAGCCGTCATGAAGGCCGCTAAAACAGCCACACCCCAAATGATTTGTCCCAAACCGTGCGACGCAAATAAATGCATCATAATTTCATCTTTCGAGAAGAACCCACTCAATGGCGGAATCCCCGCAATGGCAATACAACCCACTAAAAAGGTCATATACGTGGTCTTCATGTATTTTTTCAAACCACCCATGTGGCGTATATCTTGCTCTCCATCCACCGCATGAATCACCGAGCCAGAACCCAAGAACAACAAGGCTTTGAAGAAGGCGTGGGTAATTACGTGAAACACCGCGGCTGTATAAGCACCAACACCCAAGGCCATGAACATAAAGCCCAATTGACTCACCGTGGAATAGGCCAATACTTTCTTAATATCGTTCTGACGCGTAGCAATGGTGGCCGCAATAAAGGCCGTGGCCGCACCAATAATCAAAATCACGTCTTGCGCGTGGTGACTCAAACTGTAAATAAAGTGACTGCGCGAAATCATATAAATACCGGCCGTTACCATCGTTGCGGCATGAATCAAGGCCGACACCGGTGTTGGACCGGCCATGGCATCGGGTAACCAAGTAAACAAAGGCAATTGCGCACTTTTACCCATGGCTCCTACAAAGAAGCACAAGGCAATATAGGTCAAATACAAAGTATCGTTCGAAGCGGCAATGGCTTGTTGCAATTCAATATAATTGAAGGTGCCATATTTCGCATACACCAAGAATAAACCCACCAAAAAGCCCAAATCCCCAATACGGTTCATTACAAAGGCTTTGCGCGCGGCATAGGTGTACGATAAATTCTTATACCAAAATCCAATAAGCAAGTACGAGCATAAGCCCACACCTTCCCAACCAATAAACATAATGATATAGTTGTTGCCCATCACCAACAACAACATCGAAAACACGAACAAATTGAGGTAAGCAAAAAACTTCGCGAAGCCCTCATCGTGCCCCATATACGCAATGGAATACAAATGAATTAAAAACCCAATGCCGGTAATAATCAATAAAAAGCAAGCCGATAAGGCATCGAGCTGAAACGTAAACGGAATATGCAAATTCCCCGCCGAAATAAAATCGAACAAAGGAACCATCACCGCAAGCGCATCGGCCGGAGCTTGCAATACATTAAAAAACACCCCTAACGACAACAAAAACGAGGCTAAAATAGCCATCGAAGCTACCCACCCGGCGGCGTGCCCCAATTTGTTGCGTCCAAGTCCGGTGATTAAAAAACCCAACAAAGGGAAAATCGGAATTAACCAAGCCAATTGCATCATCGGAAACGCTTAATTTTTTAATCGGTTGAGAATATTGATATCAATGGAACGCACCTTGCGGAACATCATAATGATAATAGCCAAGCCCACACTCACTTCGGCCGCCGCTACCACCATAATAAAGAACACAAAAATTTGTCCCGAAGGGTCTTGATGCATCTTGCTGAAGGTGACCATCAGGAGGTTCACGGCATTCAACATCAATTCAATACACATCAAGATGATAATGGCGTTACGGCGCATTAAAACACCCATGATGCCTAAACAGAACAGGGCTAAGCCCAGAAATAAATAATATTGTGCCGGCATAAAATATCAGGTGGCGCAAAAATAAGGCGAATACCCCAAAGTAACACATACAAATATTGGCCTTTTTCCGCCAATTTTTCATGGGCGTATAGTCTGCCTTTATAGCCCGTTTTTGGAGAATTTGTCACCATTTCAGCGCAATTCACTCCCTCCCAGCTCCTGCTTTCCCACACTCGCTTCAAGTAAGACCTCTTCTCTCGTCCTGTTTCTGTTAACTATCTTTCCTCGCTTCCGCTTTCCCGCATTCGCTCTCTTTCTTTGGCGTTCCCGCGCTTGTCCCTCTCTCCTTCGTCTCGTTTCCCGTATTTCCTTCCGCGCGGGCCGGGCTTTCACCTGTAGCCGGCCTCGGTATTTCCCTCGCTTCCAGACCGTTTCTCGCACTTCCTCTCCTCGTCCGGGCTGCCGGCTCAATCCCTAACGCATTATGACTCATTCTCATTCTCCTCTTCAATCTCCCTCGACTCTGCTGGCGCGAGTTTGCAACTCGTGCCTCGTCGATTCACTTATCTCAATCTGCTGGCGCGAGTTTTCCGTCTAATACGGAAAACTCGTGGCGGCGATGTTTAGTACTTTTTCACAAATACGAACAATCATTCAATAATCCTTAAATCCTATAATCCTTGTTCAGATAAAAAACAACAACATAACCCTAAGTAATATATTAGTTACACCGCACATCATGAACTAATAAACTAATCTAACGTTTGTTAATGTTTCTATGCATTTGATAATTTAGTTTACATTCGTTAATAATTAACACACTAAAAACAAATTTATGTTTACCCCCCCCGAAAAACCTAACAAGACTTACGGTTGTTTTTCTGTTCATTGTCGGTTTTATGTCTAAAACCCTTTATGCCCAAGATTCGGTGATACCGGCAGGCAATGCGGATATTGTCATTCCGGTATTTTCCACATTACCACAAGGATATATGAACGTTGCCTGCGATATGAATTATGATTTAACCAATGCCATTACGGCAGTTGTTGTTGAAGAGGAAAATGGGTTAAATCAGTTGACACAATTTAAATTAGTATTATATAATGGGGTTATCAATAATGTAATAACCATAACACCGGCCTCTTTAACCATGGGCTTACAACCCAATAGCAATCCATATCCTAGCTTTAACCTCATGTACAACCCCGACATTGTATTACTCAATAATGGTTCTAAAGCCATTATTACTTTCGATACCGATGACCCAAGCTTTGGTGCCCATTGGGTTGAATACGATGTTAATACCACTACTTTAACTATAACTCAGAATACCATATTTTACGGTGGTTGTGTTCCTATTACGCACATGTATGGTGGTGTTGTGAGTTATTGCCATACACCAAGGGTTGATCGTAGTTACGATAACTCGAATATTAACATGTTTGCCGTGGTGGCTATGCATGATGTCCACAATAATGGCAATGAAGTACCTACGGTTACTTATTTTGAAGACAATTCTGGTTCCTTCCAATTTAATTCATTAATTCTTTATCAGCCTATTGTTCCATCTACTGCAACAACTCAATTTTACAATCCCGATATTGCTGTTGGTTTTCATTCATCGAATAATGAGTTTTGTAGTGCGGTGAGTTATGTAGAAAATGATATTACGAATCCTTATATCTATAAAGTGAATCAAACCGAGTTTAAACCAATTGGAACCATATTGAATACAAATTATGTCAATTCAGTTAGCACAACCTATCCTTTTATTCCCAATATAGTCCGACCCCATATTTGTGCCCCACCAACGTACAACACCTCACCCATAAGCGATATTCCGTTTGCGCTTTGTTACAGCAATTCACCATTCGAACCCATGTGGGTAAATAATAATTTGTATTATGCTCACTATAGTGTAACCACGTTCAATACATTTAACCCAGATGCCCAGAACACGTATGCTACAAGCTATAATGGTGTACCTGTAATAGAATATATGCAAGACACCCCGAGCCAGCAAGCACGTGAGGCTTGTATGGCATGGCCTGCCATTTTAAATGCTTCGGGTACAACTTTGCATGGAATTTATGCCTTAATGGATCCTTTTATTAATTCGGTATTTTACGATTGGAGCCAAGTCAATTTAAACACTATCAGCACGTCAAACAATTCACGATATGGAACAGCCATTGCCGGAACATGGGAAAATGGTATCGATCGGTATGTAATAGCTTGGCTAAAAGATAGTGATATTTGTTTAAAAATAAGGAATATGCATGCTACCAACTATAAACATAATACCCCCCTTGAAAATAGTATCAACATCTCAGCATACCCTAACCCTGCGCACTCTGTTATCCATTTAGTTGCAACGGGTGGTCAGTTGTTTACGCTTGTTAATGCTTTAGGTATAATACTTAAACAAGGCAAAACGCTTGAAAGTGGGTTGACTAATATAAATACCCAAGAATTAGCCAACGGAATTTACTTTATCTCTATCGATGGAAAAACCATTTCTGTTTCAGTTAACCATTAAACCTGTTGTTATGAATATCATTAAATTTAAGGTATTGTTTTTCATTGTGTTATATTCTGCATTAATTCCTGTTTGCACAGCTTCATCTATTATACATTTTACTTACAAACATCTTTATGGCTTAACGTGGCAGGTTAAAACCAATCTTTATATAAATTGTACTTATTACGGAAGTTTTTCTGTTGCGGGTTCACAAGCACATCATGATACATGTAATTTTCAAACAAAAATTGTTTCTCAAAGTTTACGAGTTGATACCTTAATTAATGGAACTCCATATAAAAGCAATTGTTATTTTACCAATTGTCCCGGCACCCTCACCATGTGCGATCCACCCTTCAATGCCACCGGTGTTGTGGCATGGCGGCAAGTAACCTATCTCGATACAGTAACCCTACCCGAGGTATGTGGTTTATGGAAATTTACACGTGGAGCAGGATCAAATGGGAATTTTCGTGACCCTTGGATTACCAATATTGCGCCCAATACCCACACCTATTATTACGAAGCTTTGCTGAATGCCGATAGCACCAAACCCAATAACAGTGCTTTGTGGCAACGCCCCATGTTTATGTATGCTTACGAGAATGAACCCACACAATGGCATTTACCGGTAACCGATCCCGATGGTGATTCCTTGGTATACACCCATGTAGCCCCGCGTAAACGGAATGCGCAATTTCCCAATCCACTCGATACACTGATTTTCGATATTCCCTTTTTGCCGCAATATTCCTTAAACACCGAGCCTTTCAGCACCTATGAAACCTGGAAGTTTAATCCAAATTTTCCATCTGTACAGTTTACTGCCGCACCCAACCAATTGGCGTTGTTGTGCTTTCGGGTGGATGAATACCGGAATGGGGTGTTTATGGGGGCTACTTTCCGCGATGTGCTGATAAAAACCTTACCTATGGTACATATAGTGCCTCGCCGTATGGTAGATATGCCAAATACCCAAAACGTTACGTTCGGATTAGAAGATACCGTGGTGGTGTTTACCGGACAGCCCATGAACTTGTCTACTAAATACTACAGTTCGGCAGGCGCTGTGTTAAAACACGAAAGCAATATTCCAAGCGTATTAAACAACGCTACGTATAACGTGAATTACTTAGGCAACGGCGATAGTGTACAAACGAGCATTCAATGGACGCCCTCCTTAGCCGATACGGGTGTTTACTTAACCGTTACCACCTTAACCGATACATCGTGCGTGATTGCAGGCCCCCATGTACCGCAAGATTATTTCCACCGCATTATCGTGAAGAAAAATCCGAATGCGGTTTCGGTGAATGAGGTAGTTGCCAACCAAAACTATGTGTTGTATCCGAACCCGGCCCAAAATCTAATTTACGTGAACATGCCACAAGGATGTACCTATACGATTCACGATGGTGTGGGACGTTTATTGTTACAAGGCGAAAGTGCCAACACCTTACAAACAGCCGTACCCATTTCATCCTTGTCGAATGGTGTTTACAGCATTCGTTTTGCCAACAAAACCATGTTGTTTAGTGTGATGCGATGATGAATATTTTTTAAACACCAAGTGCGCAGCCGGCGCGAGTTTGCAACTCGTGCCTCTTATCAATACAACTCATTCATTTTCTCCCTCAATCTCCACCGGTCTCCGCTGGCGCGAGTTTTCCGTCTAATACGGAAAACTTGCGCCGGCTAAACCGCCCAATGCCTTTCCACCGCTCAAAACCTGCGGCCCTGTTCCCTCAAACTGTTCTTGTAACAGTAATTTCCCTCTCACTCGCTTCCTCGCACTCGCACTGATTTGGGCGTGTCCATCCTCTATTACCTCCCAACCTCTGTGAAAACACCTCATAACCTCTGTGATAAAAATGAAACGGAATGGAGCCAGGGCATGCGATATCATTCATATTCACAAGGCGGGCGGCCACTAGGGCACGCCCCTACGAACTCCGAATTCATTTATATCAAATTCAATTCGCCCCTACGCCATCCACCTCGCACCCGCTCCCTCGCACCCGCTCTGATTCTTATGGGCTCGCTTCCGCTTTGTTACTCGCTTTGTAGTGGGAATATTGTACTTTTACCCAAATATTATATCCCATGCGCTACGCTTGGCTCATTGCCCTCTTTTGCCTCCAATCGCTCGCCCTCCACGCCGGCGATTCTTGCCGCTTCCTACTCCGACACGATATTCAGGCTACCCTCCACAACGCCGCCATTGGTATGCCTCCGCATATTATCAATGGGCGTATGCACCCCGGACTCGAAGTGGGATTCCTCCAAACCCTCTCTAAAAAGGTGCATAAAAACAACCCCGAACAAGGCGTATTCCTCGGTTATATGGCCCAACAAGCCCTCCAACGCTCAATCTACGCCAAATACCTCCTCGGTTATAAAATTAAAACCTATAAAAGTTGGTGGGTTAAACCGGGACTCCAACTCGGTGTCATGGCCGTTCATCAACGCAACGCCGAATTCAAATTGAATGCCCAAGGTCAATACGAAAAAATATCAGTCCTTCGAGCCCAATTCCTCAGTGGACTCCACCTCGAAACCGGCTTGCATGTAGGGTACTTCAAACAATATCCCCTCCAACTCGTAGGCCGTTACGAATTCGCCATGCAATGGCCTTTCAGTCAAATTTCATCCTTATTACCCATCAATCAAGTGCATGTTGGTTTGCGTGCCTCAAACCGTAAATAAGTTCTTCTTACAATAAGTCCATTATGAAAGCTATATCATTTTCTTTTTATACGCTCGCCTTCATCAGTATCGCCACCTTGGGCGCTTGTATTAAAACCGATAGCCACGTAGACACCAATGCCTGTGCCATCGATTTTACCACCGCCGATAGCAGTGCTAATCACCCTAAAAACGCAGAACTCACCAAACTCATTACCGATTTTACAGCCCTCGGTGTTCCCGGCGTGAGCGTGATGTTGGAAGATGACAACGGACTTTGGTTCAAAAGCAGTGGCTATGCCGATTTAAAGGAAAAAACACCCATGGCCCCATGCCATTTAGCCAAAGTGGCTAGCGTGTCTAAATTGTACACCGCTACCCTCATTTATCAATTAATTGGGGAAGGTAAATTATCGCTCGACGATTTAGCGTCGAAATACATCGACGAAAAACACGTTTCGAAAATTGCTAACCTCGAAAAAGCCACCGTACGCGATTTGCTTCGCCACAGCTCGGGCATTTACGATGTGGTATTCGATGCCGATTTTATTTTGTACACCTTCAATAATTTGGACAAAGAAAAAACGTACGAAAAATTATTGTCGTTTGCTTACAACAAACCCGCCTCATTTGCCTACAATACCAAACGCGAATACAATCAAACTTTGAACCACGTTATACTCGCTATGATTGTTGAGAAAGTTACCGGACAATCGCACGGCGACGTAATGAAACAACGCATATTTAGTCCCTTGGGATTAAAAAATACCTACCTCCGTTCTTTCATGGATATTCCATGGAATCAAGTAGCCAAAGGCTATTACGATGTCAAGAAAAATGGCGTATTGCAAGACCTTACTCCCTTGTACACCGGCGACGGCAAAGGCTTTACCGGTATTTACACCACGGTAAACGATATGCGTGTTTATACCCAAGCCTTGTTCAAACAACAATCGTTAATGAATAGCACCATGTACCAAAGCATGATTGAAATTCCATCGCTGGATAGTACCATGGGCATTTCCGGTGGTTGTCGTGCCATGAAAGTGACCGTGAATGGAAAGGAAGAATTGTGGTACGGACATCCCGGAGGTGAAGTGAATTATGCCGCGGGGGCCTTCTATTCGCCCACGAAAAAAGCAACCTTAACCTTTATTGTCAACTATGGCATTGCCTTCGACGATTTAGGTCAATACACCGATGCCTATTATACCTTCCGTAAAAAATTATTTGAAGCCGCCAGCCGTTAATTTCGGTTGCTAAATTATACGCCCCTTGATTGAAAAAAAATCCTCCACGCTCAAACGCGAAGAGAAAGCCTTATTGGTGGCTTGGTTACCGCAAGGCAAACCCGAATCGCTTATACAGGAATATTTAGATGAATTATCGTTTTTAGCCGAAACCGCCGGGGCTCAAGAAGTGTATCGTGTTTTTCAAAAACTCGACCACCCCGATAGCCGCACGTTTTTAGGCAAAGGAAAATTGGAAGAAATCAAACGTTATATCGATACCCACGAAGTAGACTTAGTGATTTTCGATGATGAACTGACGGGCTCACAATTGGCCAATATCGAAGAAGTGCTTAAACGTAAAATCATCGACCGAAGCGATTTGATTTTAGACATCTTCGCATCGCGCGCCAAAACAGCCCAAGCCAAAGTACAAGTGGAATTGGCGCAATACCAATACATACTTCCCCGTTTGCGCGGTATGTGGAAACACTTGGAACGTCAAGGGGGTGGTATTGGTTCACGCGGGCCCGGTGAAACAGAAATAGAAACCGATCGCCGTATTATTAAAGACAAAATTTCCTTATTGCGTAAACGCTTAAAGGAAATCGATAAACAATCGTTCACACAACGCAAAGAACGTGGCGAGTTTATTCGTGTATCGTTGGTGGGTTATACCAATGTGGGCAAATCGACCTTGATGCAATTGCTCAGCAAAAGCGATGTGTTTGCCGAAAACAAATTATTCGCTACCCTCGATACCACCACGCGCAAAGTGGTATGGGAACAAACTCCCTTTTTATTAAGCGATACCGTAGGGTTTATTCGGAAGTTACCGCACCATTTGGTAGAGAGTTTCAAAAGCACGCTCGATGAAGTGCGCGAAGCCGATATTTTAATTCATGTGGTAGATATTTCTCATCCGCAATACGAAGAACAATTGGCGGTTGTAAAAAAGACCTTACAAGAATTAAAAATCGATGAGAAGCCTACCTTGTTGGTCTTCAATAAAATGGATCGGTACACCGAACAAACCTTCGACCCGTGGTTAGAAGACAGTGTAAAGCAAGAATGGTTGCAACAGCTGAATGAACGCTGGAACCGCGAAAGCAATGGACACGCTCTCTTCATTTCAGCCACCGAAAAACAAAACATCGATGCCCTACGCGAACACCTGTTAACAGTTGTCCGTGAGCAATACACCATTCGCTACCCCTACCGCGATCAGTTTTATAAATAATTATCTAGGCTGTTCGAGATGTTCGGCTTTACCGGCATCTCGAACGTTGAATAAAATCCGTTCTGTGAACATTGTTAAATAAAAACTCGCTTCCGCTTTCTCGCACCCGCACTGAATTTGTGTTCGGCTTTGCCGGCATCTCGAACGATAAATAAAACAATTTTATTCAACAACCAATTTCATCACTTTCCCCGATTGAACTTCTCGTAAAAAATAAACACCGGCCGCTAAATTTTCACTGATGGTTTGTTGATGCGATGTTAGTATATATTCCCGTACTTTTTTACCACTTACATCCGTCAAAATATAATTACCACCTACACTTGAAACAATTGTAAAACTATTAGTGGCAGGATTCGGATAAACAACAAACTCCGATTCTTCATGCTCTTGAAGACCGGCACATACGTGGATATACATAAAACCAAGCTGTAATTGAGGATTCCCACAGCCTCCAATTAAAATGACGTTAATTGGAAAGTTGCCATTTACAGTGGGAGTACCACTAATGGTTATATTTCCATTCGAATAGGAGCCACTTACACCCAGCGGTAACCCATTAAACGCAACACCGGTTGCGACAGTTACCGAATACGTTATAGGTATTATTGGTGTGTTTATACACGACGTTTGAGAATTAGTCCCTACTGCGGATGTCAAATAAACAGAACTATAGTTTAATACATGAATGGTTCCTGTGGCACTCACGGTATCACATCCACCAATCAACTGAATTTGAAACGTATAATTACCAATAGTTACCGGCTTCCCGAAAATTTTTATTACGCCATTATTGAATGTACCATACGTACCAACAGGAAACCCGGAAAAAATAGCACCACTTGCACCGCTTGCCAGGTACTTAATTGTATCGTATGGTGTTTCAATACATACAGTTTGGCTGTCTGTTCCCGGCAAGGAGGTCAGTACAATACTGGTTGGATTGCTGACTTGAATATTGCCATAAATACTAGTGGTATCGCATCCGCCGGTTAACGTGATTTGATATATATAGTTCCCAAGTTGCGTTGGGGTACCATTGATACTCACGATTCCATTTGAAAGACTACCATTCACTCCGGGAGGCAAATTGCTGAACGTAGCGCCATTAGCTCCACCGCCTAAGGTATATGTGATTGGCGATAGAGGCGAATTGATACAAACCTGTTGATTATTACTTCCATTTGGAGAATTTAATATGGCATACGGACTTATACTGATGGTTCCGGTTGCCGCTATATTCCCGCAACTACCTAAGAGCGGAATTTGATAATTATAAATTCCACCAAGCAAAGGCGTGCCACTAATAATAATCGAATCGTTACTTAACGTTGCATTTAGTCCGGGCGGTAAATTAACCGGAGTCCCTAATAAATATGCACCCGTACAGGTATGATAGAGCATCGGAAACGTATCATTCATACACAACACCGGCGAAGACGATGCGGCACTGACTGACATATTTACACAAGGTTCTATCTTAGTAACAAAAGCATCTTCAACACCATTGAACGTATTATCAAATGCATTGGGTGTTGCAACGAAATTAGCCGATGATGTAAGTCCGGTGATGTATATTCTACCCGTATCATCCACTTTTATTCTACCGGCATTTTCATACCCTGCCCCACCTAAAAATGTTGCATAAATTAAGGCAGTCCCAGTTGAATTTATTTTAGCTACGATGGCATCCTCATTAGAATCTTTGACCGATTGGACAGCCCCCGGTGTTACAACAAACGAGCTATTTGTATTCCATCCACAAACATAAACATTACCGGTATTATCAATATCAATCCCATTTAAATTCCCATCAAACAACATTGAAAAAATCAAGTTTGAGCCACTTGCATTTAATTTAAGTATGTAACCATGTGACCACAAATATGACGGAGCTTGGTATACACCAGCCGTTGTTGGAAAATTAGTTGACGACGTTTCTCCCACAACATATGCATTGTTGTTATTATCAATTTCTAAATCATTTAGATAAGTTAAGTCATTTGCTTTGATGCAACTTCCATAAATCAAATTTGAACCATTGGCATTGAGTCGAACAATGAATAGGCTATAACCACTCGAAGTATTGTTCTGAAAAGCTCCCGGAGTAATTGGGAAGTTACAACACGTTTCACCGGCAACAAACGCTTCTCCTAATGTATTCACTTTAATAGATGTTCCGTAGGTTAAATAACCACCTAAGAAGGTTGAATAAAGCAATCCCGTTCCGGTTGGATTTATTTTTGTAACAAAACCCGATGCCCCACCATTCGGTGAAGTTAAATAAGCACCCTGAGTTATATCGAAACTTGCAGGAACCATTGATTGCATATTTCCCGTTACATAAGCGCAACCGAACAAATCGACATCGATATCTACACCATAATCATCATCGGCGCTTCCTAAATATGTAGAGTACATTATCCCACTTCCAAATTCGTTAAACTTTGTAATAATGGCATCAAATTCACAACTTTGGCTTATCCAAGATTCGTTTGTTGTTTGAAAGGCATTGGCAGTAACCGGATAACCACCAATTGCATTGGCTCCTGTGATATAGATTCGTTTAAATGTATCTATTTTAATTGCTAAACCAATATCTGAATTATTTCCTCCAATAAGGGATGAAAAAATTAATCCACTGCCACTTGCATTGAATTTACTCACAAAAATATTTTGTCCAGTACCAGACATAGCAATAGCACCCGGAGTAACGTCAAAAGGAATTGACAACGTAGATCCAACAATATAGGAATTACCTTGTTTGTCAATATCAATATCACTGGGTCTGTCACTTGCATTCCCACCCAAAAACGTCGAAAAAATCAAGGGATCAATAATCAAGGGTTTTTGTTTATTGTAAGTTCCTAAAGCAATTTGCCAATAGTCGTCTTGCTTTGTAAATTCACCTTGTACTTTTTCTTGCTCTTGGTAACAATACAAATCGCGCACACGCACCTTGCCAAATCGAGTGCTTAAAACTAACTGATTGTCTTGCACCTCATCATTATACTGTCCACGATAATTAAACCGAATTTGCTTCGGATCACCACCCGGATTCACCACATAATCGTACCGTAATTGGCCACGTTCAAAATAATACCGAATATCAATATGCGGGTACACATCGTGCACTATTACTTCATTATACAATCCAACAAACGAAGCATGTTTGGTGGTATCGGTTCCAATAAAATAATTGGAATACGCTTCTTGCTTCAGCTTCCCTTCGCCACGCGGATTGGCATTGGCACCGGCATAATCCATAATCACCCGATGAATCAACAAGGAATCATTCAAATGCGCTAAATAATCTAGTTTCGGATTTCGTTTAGGCGTTTCGGGTTTAGTGGTATCCGGTTTAATTTTATACCAGGTATAGTTCACGCCCGTTTTGGTAATCCACACATCCATGTTCGCTAAACGGCATTGAAAAAGCACCGCATCATCCCACTGTCCTTTGTTTTCAATAAAACTCAATGTTTTATTGGGCGAAGCTCCTTTAATATTCGGTTTCGCCCCAATAGATTCCCCTATAAACAAACAAGCAAACAATTGAAAAATAAAAAATAAAACAGTGGTACGCATAGTATGGGACTTTAACGATGCTATAAAACTATAAAAAATAAATTGCTTTTTTTAATGATGTTCAAATTAAAATCCCAAATTCTAATAATATAGCTTGTTTTATATTTAAAAACCGGCCATTCAACGACTGATAGCAGAACGTGAATGTTGCGTAATGTAACCCCATCTTATCATCCTAGTTCAGACAAAAGAAAAGTTGATGAATGAATCGGACGATGAAAAAATAGCCCCGGGTGAAGCGGTACCCCGCATCCCGCAGGCGACGAAGGAGTCTTGCGGGAGAGGAGTACAAGCGGAACACGGGACGGGGGTTGAGGAAAGAGAAGATGATGCGCTTCTAAAAAAAATGCAATAGGAAAAGTGAGAGCGGGTAACAGAGCGAAAGCGAGTGTTTGTGTTTAATACACACGAGCGTGATCCTCTAAAAGCCCGTGCTCGGTGCGGAGAATGCGCGACGGATATTTTTGCAGAATGCTGTAATCGTGCGTGGCCATAATAATAGCCGTCCCATAGTCGGAACAAATGGAGTGAAGCAATTGCATAATTTCGTCGCTGGTATCGGGATCTAAATTCCCGGTAGGTTCATCGGCTAAAATTAATTTGGGATTGTTCAATAAGGCGCGTGCAATATCCACGCGTTGTTGTTCGCCCCCACTCATTTCGTAGGTCATTTTATTCCCCTTGCCTTTGAGTCCAACTTTGGCCAATACACTTTCTACTTTTTCCTGCATCAGGTTTTTGTCGGTCCAACCCGTAGCGCGCAATACAAACAATAAATTGGCATACACATTGCGATCGGTCAACAACTGAAAATCTTGGAAAACGATACCCAAATTACGACGCAAGAAAGGCACATTCTTCCAAGTGAGTTTGCGTAAATCGAAACCGCATACCACCCCTTCACCTTGACGCAAGGGAATATTCCCGTAAATGGTTTTCAATAAACTCGATTTGCCGGTGCCGGTTTTTCCAATGAGGTAAACAAACTCGCCTTTGGAAACCGCTAAATTCACATCGCGTAAAATGAGCGACTCGCCCTGATATATTTGCGCTTGGCGAAGAGCCAATACCGTTGATTCTTGCATAGTGTTTAAATGGTGACCAAAGGTAAAGGACACTTAGCGCACTACCATCAGTTTTTTAGTGTAGACTTTTTCGTTCTGACGAATTTCGATAAAATAGGCACCGGCACTGATATTCAGTAAACTAGGCGTAAACACGTGTTTTTGCAATTGCCCATTCGATTCGTAATTACCCAATTCCCGTTTCTTGCCGCTGATATCCACCAAATGAATTTGATAGGGCGCTTGTGTTTGGCATTGAACGGCCACTTCAAATTGCTCGCGGGCGGGGTTTGGATGGATAGCAATAAAATCGCTGAGACCTTCCGAATTCGATAAACCATTGGGTTGTGTTAAGCCCGAAATTTTTACGGTATCGTAACCATATCGATCGCCACAAGGCGTATTTACCAATAACATAACGGTATAGTCGCCATTCACGGTATAGGTATGGCTTGCCGGGTTTTGTGTTACGAAGGGCGAACCATCGCCGAAATCCCAAAAATAATTGGCCCCCGGTAATAAGCCGGTGGCATTCACCGAAACTTGTGCGCCATTTTGAACGGCAGTAAAATTCGTGGAAGAAGCAGGTACTTGTTGGGTTAATTGAATAGGAACCGCTACCACATTATTGCTGTAATCGGCATCTTGAAATACACTGTCCGGATCGGTTATTGAGACAATATAATACTCGCCATTACAAATGCTTTGGAGATTGATTGGCGCGTTTAAACCGGATGAATATATATCGAGCTTACCCGGAAAAATTCCTTGGAACTTACCACAACCGGATAGATAGCCTAAGCCGTAATTCAAGAATTGACTTTGTAAACTCAAAGGCAATCCGTTATTGTCTTCACAAGCCCCGGGATAACCATCGCACGACGACAAATTGATTAAACAATAACTCTGTTTTACCGAAGTGCCTATAATGGGCCAATTGCGCGGATCGGGGTCGGTGGTTTTTTCGCGCAAGGTAAAATCGGCCCAATTATCCACGTGAATATGGCCGTGCTGTGGATGATAACTCATTTCGCCGGCCGATACATCGTAATAACTCAAAGTATCGTTACCGGCGTGTTTACGGTAAATGCGTTGGTGCAAGCGTTGGGTTAAAGGTACATTGCCCGGACAAGCACCTTGGGTGCAAGGCACTTGAACAGAACCGCAAAAACAAGAATCAACCGGACGAACTTCAATAGGACCTAAACCGATATTCGGTGTACCATTTCCAATTTGTAAACTGCCGGGTGTTTCAATTTTATCGTTGATGATAACCAATTCCGAGGACGTCATATCGGGCAATAAATCGCAATCGGGAATGCCGGGCGGACATTGGCAAGTTGGACAAACAAAAACACTGGGTGGGAAATCCGCCGGATTATTCCCAAAGGTGATACTCACACTGTCTAAACTGCCATTATTGGCCATGGGATAGGTATCGGTCACCAACAAAAACCAAGTGGCATTCGGGGTTTGTCCATTATTCACCTTATTCATATCTTCCATAGGAATATAGGTGGCATTAAAAGGCGGCGTGCCTTGGGCAATATTGTAAATACCATCGTTCCGAAAACGGGTATTGCGGTAATCTTGTCCAAATTGCCCACCCACCGATGTCGACAAGGTAATGATGGTATTATCGGGGGCTTTTAATTTGATTTCAATTTCCTGATCGCTCGGATGGGTAATGCCTACCCGCACTTGGGTAAGTCCATAATTGCCATTCACCGCATTGGGCAAACCACTTACTTGTATAGGAATAATTTGGGTTTGTCCATTGGTAGGTAAAGGGTAACCACTGTAATTAGAAAAGGTTTGTGCTTGGCTTGTCCAAGACATGAACAACAGCAGGCAAAACGTAAAAATGGCTTTCATAGAAATCAATTGAAGCGGTAATATAGAAAAGCTTACTCAGAATACATAATATTCCCCTCATTTTTTTGCCTTTTTCTTATCATAACTTTAACCGACTTAAAAAATGAGCAGGCCTTACATTTGAGCCGCAAATAGCACAATATGTTGACGAACCAACCCGATATTAAAGAACTGAACGAACAGATAAGTGCGCAAAGTGCCTTTGTTGATTTGTTGCACAGGGAATTGAACAAGGCCATTGTTGGACAAAAATACATGCTCGACCGCCTCTTGATTGGCCTCTTGGCCCAAGGCCATATTTTATTGGAAGGGGTTCCGGGCTTGGCCAAAACCTTGGCCATTAAATCCTTAGCATCGGCCATCGATTGCCGGTTTTCGCGCATTCAATTCACCCCCGATTTATTGCCGGCCGATGTGTTGGGCACTATGATTTACAACCAACAATCGCATGCGTTTGAAGTACGTAAAGGCCCCATTTTTTCGAATTTTGTTCTAGCCGATGAAATCAACCGCGCCCCGGCCAAAGTGCAAAGCGCCTTGCTGGAAGCCATGCAAGAAAAACAAATTACCTTGGGCAATGAAACCTACCGCCTCGAAGAACCCTTCTTGGTATTGGCCACACAAAACCCCATTGAACAAGAAGGTACCTATCCCCTGCCCGAAGCCCAAGTGGATCGCTTTATGTTGAAGGTGGTGGTAGAATATCCCGGCAAGGAAGATGAGTTGCAAATCATTCGTCAGAATATTGCCAACGAAGCGCCAACCCCTATTCAAGCCCTTATATCGCCAAAGCAAATTATGGAAGCCCGCCAATTGGTGCGCAAGGTGTATATGGACGAAAAAATTGAACGTTATATTTTAGATTTAATATTGGCCACCCGCCATCCCGAACAATATAAGTTGGCCCGCTTGAAACCACTCATCGCGTATGGTGCTTCACCACGCGGTGGCATTAATTTGGCCTTGGCCGCTAAAGCCTATGCCTTCATTAAACGTCGCGGTTATGTAATTCCCGACGATGTTCGAGCCGTGGCCATGGATGTTTTGCGTCACCGTATAGGCATTACCTACGAAGCCGAAGCCGAACAAATGACGTCGGAAAAATTGGTATTGGATATTTTAAACACCGTGGATGTTCCCTAATGGCTTGGACAATTCCTTTTTTCAAACGCCCATCGAATAAGCCCCCCACGGCGGCGCTGAATGCGAATACCGAAACTTCGGCATTAACGGAATTGCTGAAGAAAGTAAGGCATATTGAAATTAAAACCAAAGGACTTTCCAATCATGTTTTTTCGGGAGCGTATCATAGTGCATTCAAAGGGCGAGGCATGAGCTTCAGCGAAGTGCGCGAATACCAATATGGCGATGATGTTCGAAATATCGATTGGCATGTTTCGGCACGTGCCCGTACGCCCTATATTAAAGTGTTTGAAGAAGAACGCGAATTAACCTTGATGCTCTTGGTCGATATCAGTGCCAGTACTTTATTTGGAACAGGCACCCAAAGCAAACGCGAAATGATTACGGAACTTTGTGCGGTATTGGCCTTCAGTGCCATTCAAAATAACGACAAAGTGGGTATTGTTTTTTTCAGTCACAAAATAGAAAAATTCATTCCACCCAAGAAAGGGAAAACCCATGTATTGCATATCATTCGCGAATTGTTGAGCATGGAACCACGCGAAGGCGCCAAAACCGATTTAGCCATGGCCTTACGCTTTTTGGAATCGGTGAATAAAACCCGCAGTATTTGTTTTTTATTGTCCGATTTTCTTTCAGCCCCCTACGACCGCCCCTTGCGCGTGGCCGCCCGCAAACACGATTTGGTGGGAGTGCATATTTACGATCCGGCCGATGTGGAACTGCCTAATGTTGGACTCCTCACAGTACGCGACCCTGAAACACAACAAAGCACCTTGCTCGATACAGGCGATGCGAATGCCATGCATTTACGCAAACAATATTTTTTGCGCCACAAAGCCTTTACCGAACAATTATGGCGTAAAGCCGGCGCCGATATTATGGCCTTGCATACCGCGCAAAATCATATCACCGCATTACAAACATTTTTCAAATCGCGCCTTCGTCCATGAATTTGAAAACATCATTTTATATTTTGGGGGTGCTCTTGCTATCAACGTATAGGTTGAGCGCACAAACTATAAACATCAAAGCCGATTTAAGTAAATCGCGTTTGCAAACCGGCGAAACCGCCGATCTCCGCATCGAACTCATTTGGCCAACATCCATATACCAACTCAATCGAATTAATTTTCCCGATACCGCCGGGGTATTTGAATTTATGCCGGCCACCCTTCCCGATTCATTGATGGAAGGCGAACACTACAAACAAATTTGGCATCGACAAATACGCAGTTTCGAAGCCGGCAATCAAACACTGCCCCCCATTTATATCAGTTTAAAAAACAATCAAACCCAAACTGATACAGTCATTGCAGTTCCCGAATTGCCATGCACCATCATAGAACCCGAGGTAGATACCACCCAAGCCTTCAAACCCATTCACCCCATTGAAGAGGCAGTATTGCCTTGGCAAGAACGTATCAAATCGATGGCTTGGGTGGTTCTGCTCATTGCCATCGTAGGCGCCTTAGCGTGGTGGTGGTTCAAACGCAAAAAGAACAAACCGACTTCTCCTACACCTACACCGGTAACTACACAATCTCCTTATGCCATCGCCCTGCAACGCTTGCAACAATTGCAAACCGACGCTGTGTTAGTCCCCCAAGGGAACAAAGCTTTTTACACCGAACTCACCGATACTTTACGCGGCTATTTCGAAGCCCAATATCAGTTACCTTGCTTCGAAAAAACCGCATCCGAAATTATTGCGATGTGTCAAAAACACCAACAATTAAAACCCTCGGCGCAAATCATAGAAGCCTTGTTCACCGAAGCCGATTTAATTAAATTCGCCAAAGCGCAAGCCAACGAAAGCACCCGCCAACGCGATGTACAACGCGCCATGCATATTCTCGAAACCAATAAACCCCTTGCGTCGTAATGCCCGTTTTTGGTTTTCATTTCGCTCAGCCCTATTGGTTCATCTTGCTCTTGGCTTTGCCATGGGCGTTTTATATGCAACGCAAAAAAAAGCCGAGCGCGCTCCTTGTATCCTTTGTTCAAACCCAAGCGCAACAAGCCTCTTGGAAACAAAAAGCCCTTCCTTATTTGGGGTATTTGCGCTATCTCGCTTACCTGTTTTTCATTGTGGCCTTGGCCCGTCCACAAAAAATAAATACTTGGCAAACCATCCACAGCGAAGGCGTTGATATTATATTAAGTCTCGATATTTCGGGCAGTATGTTGGCCGAAGATTTTCAACCCAACCGACTCGAAGCGGCTAAAAAAATGGCCATAACGTTCACCGAAAATCGCATTGGCGATCGCTTAGGCTTAGTGATTTTTTCGGGCGAAAGTTTTTCGCAATGTCCACTCACTACCGACCGCCGCGTAATGCAAGAACAACTGCAACAAGTGCAAAGTGGCTTGCTCGAAGATGGTACGGCCATTGGCATGGGACTCGCCACAGCGGTTGATCGTTTACGCCAACAAAAAACGGCTTCAAAAATTATTGTGCTGCTTACCGATGGGGTAAATAATGCCGGACTCATCGATCCACTCACCGCACTCGAATTAGCCAAAACCTACGGCATCAAAGTGTACACCATTGGCGTAGGCACCATGGGCAATGCGCCCTTCCCCGTGCAAGACGAATGGGGCAATACCGTGATGCGCAGTATGCCCGTACAAATCGACGAAGCCTTGTTGCAAAAAATAGCCACCGAAACCGGGGCCCAATATTTTCGTGCCACCAACAACGAAACCCTGCAAGCCATTTACCAAGAAATCGATCGGCTCGAAAAAACCAAACTCGACATGAGCACCTACCAACAACACCACGACCTATTCCGCCCATGGCTCATTGCCGCCCTCCTCTTGGTTCTCCTCGAAACCATCCTCAAACTCACCGTCCTCCGCACCCTCCCGTAATTCTTTTTTTGGGGCTGTCGGCCAATTACATTCATCAGCCAATATCAGGCTACTCCGGGCTCCGCTCCGCTTCGGCCCCGTTTCTCCCGCACGTGCGGGATCACGGGGCTAAACCCTGCATATCCTGCAGCCCTTCAGCAATAACACTCGCTTCCGCTTACTCGCACTCGCACTGATTAGTCAGGGCATGCCCTGACTAATCAGTGCGAGTGCGAGTAAGCGGAAGCGAGTGTTATTGCTGAAGGGCTGCAGGATATGCAGGGTTTAGCCCCGTGATCCCGCACGTGCGGGAGAAACGGGGCCGAAGCGGAGCGGAGCCCGGAGTAGCCTGATATTGGCTGATGAATGTAATTGGCCGACAGCCCCAAAAAAAGAATTACGGGAGGGTGCGGAGGACGGTGAGTTTGAGGATGGTTTCGAGGAGAACCAAGAGGAGGGCGGCAATGAGCCATGGGCGGAATAGGTCGTGGTGTTGTTGGTAGGTGCTCATGTCGAGTTTGGTTTTTTCGAGCCGATCGATTTCTTGGTAAATGGCTTGCAGGGTTTCGTTGTTGGTGGCACGAAAATATTGGGCCCCGGTTTCGGTGGCTATTTTTTGCAACAAGGCTTCGTCGATTTGTACGGGCATACTGCGCATCACGGTATTGCCCCATTCGTCTTGCACGGGGAAGGGCGCATTGCCCATGGTGCCTACGCCAATGGTGTACACTTTGATGCCGTAGGTTTTGGCTAATTCGAGTGCGGTGAGTGGATCGATGAGTCCGGCATTATTTACCCCATCGGTAAGCAGCACAATAATTTTTGAAGCCGTTTTTTGTTGGCGTAAACGATCAACCGCTGTGGCGAGTCCCATGCCAATGGCCGTACCATCTTCGAGCAAGCCACTTTGCACTTGTTGCAGTTGTTCTTGCATTACGCGGCGGTCGGTAGTGAGTGGACATTGCGAAAAACTTTCGCCCGAAAAAATCACTAAGCCTAAGCGATCGCCAATGCGATTTTCGGTGAACGTTATGGCCATTTTTTTAGCCGCTTCGAGTCGGTTGGGTTGAAAATCTTCGGCCAACATACTGCCCGAAATATCGAGACTTAATATAATATCAACGCCTTCGCTGTGGATGGTTTGCCAAGTATTTATTTTTTGTGGACGGGCCAAGGCCACAATGAAAAACAGGTAAGCGAGATAGCGCAAATACCCCAAATAAGGAAGGGCTTTTTGTTTCCAAGAGGCTTGTTGCGCTTGGGTTTGAACAAAGGATACAAGGAGCGCGCTCGGCTTTTTTTTGCGTTGCATATAAAACGCCCATGGCAAAGCCAAGAGCAAGATGAACCAATAGGGCTGAGCGAAATGAAAACCAAAAACGGGCATTACGACGCAAGGGGTTTATTGGTTTCGAGAATATGCATGGCGCGTTGTACATCGCGTTGGCGGGTGCTTTCGTTGGCTTGCGCTTTGGCGAATTTAATTAAATCGGCTTCGGTGAACAAGGCTTCTATGATTTGCGCCGAGGGTTTTAATTGTTGGTGTTTTTGACACATCGCAATAATTTCGGATGCGGTTTTTTCGAAGCAAGGTAACTGATATTGGGCTTCGAAATAGCCGCGTAAAGTATCGGTGAGTTCGGTGTAAAAAGCTTTGTTCCCTTGGGGGACTAACACAGCGTCGGTTTGCAATTGTTGCAAGCGTTGCAGGGCGATGGCATAAGGAGATTGTGTAGTTACCGGTGTAGGTGTAGGAGAAGTCGGTTTGTTCTTTTTGCGTTTGAACCACCACCACGCTAAGGCGCCTACGATGGCAATGAGCAGAACCACCCAAGCCATCGATTTGATACGTTCTTGCCAAGGCAATACTGCCTCTTCAATGGGGTGAATGGGTTTGAAGGCTTGGGTGGTATCTACCTCGGGTTCTATGATGGTGCATGGCAATTCGGGAACTGCAATGACTGTATCAGTTTGGGTTTGATTGTTTTTTAAACTGATATAAATGGGGGGCAGTGTTTGATTGCCGGCTTCGAAACTGCGTATTTGTCGATGCCAAATTTGTTTGTAGTGTTCGCCTTCCATCAATGAATCGGGAAGGGTGGCCGGCATAAATTCAAATACCCCGGCGGTATCGGGAAAATTAATTCGATTGAGTTGGTATATGGATGTTGGCCAAATGAGTTCGATGCGGAGATCGGCGGTTTCGCCGGTTTGCAAACGCGATTTACTTAAATCGGCTTTGATGTTTATAGTTTGTGCGCTCAACCTATACGTTGATAGCAAGAGCACCCCCAAAATATAAAATGATGTTTTCAAATTCATGGACGAAGGCGCGATTTGAAAAATGTTTGTAATGCGGTGATATGATTTTGCGCGGTATGCAAGGCCATAATATCGGCGCCGGCTTTACGCCATAATTGTTCGGTAAAGGCTTTGTGGCGCAAAAAATATTGTTTGCGTAAATGCATGGCATTCGCATCGCCTGTATCGAGCAAGGTGCTTTGTTGTGTTTCAGGGTCGCGTACTGTGAGGAGTCCAACATTAGGCAGTTCCACATCGGCCGGATCGTAAATATGCACTCCCACCAAATCGTGTTTGCGGGCGGCCACGCGCAAGGGGCGGTCGTAGGGGGCTGAAAGAAAATCGGACAATAAAAAACAAATACTGCGGGTTTTATTCACCGATTCCAAAAAGCGTAAGGCCATGGCTAAATCGGTTTTGGCGCCTTCGCGTGGTTCCATGCTCAACAATTCGCGAATGATATGCAATACATGGGTTTTCCCTTTCTTGGGTGGAATGAATTTTTCTATTTTGTGACTGAAAAAAACAATACCCACTTTGTCGTTATTTTGAATGGCACTGAAGGCCAATACCGCACAAAGTTCCGTAATCATTTCGCGTTTGCTTTGGGTGCCTGTTCCAAATAAAGTACTGGCACTGATATCGACCAAGAGCATCAAGGTTAATTCGCGTTCTTCTTCAAACACTTTAATATAGGGCGTACGGGCACGTGCCGAAACATGCCAATCGATATTTCGAACATCATCGCCATATTGGTATTCGCGCACTTCGCTGAAGCTCATGCCTCGCCCTTTGAATGCACTATGATACGCTCCCGAAAAAACATGATTGGAAAGTCCTTTGGTTTTAATTTCAATATGCCTTACTTTCTTCAGCAATTCCGTTAATGCCGAAGTTTCGGTATTCGCATTCAGCGCCGCCGTGGGGGGCTTATTCGATGGGCGTTTGAAAAAAGGAATTGTCCAAGCCATTAGGGAACATCCACGGTGTTTAAAATATCCAATACCAATTTTTCCGACGTCATTTGTTCGGCTTCGGCTTCGTAGGTAATGCCTATACGGTGACGCAAAACATCCATGGCCACGGCTCGAACATCGTCGGGAATTACATAACCGCGACGTTTAATGAAGGCATAGGCTTTAGCGGCCAAGGCCAAATTAATGCCACCGCGTGGTGAAGCACCATACGCGATGAGTGGTTTCAAGCGGGCCAACTTATATTGTTCGGGATGGCGGGTGGCCAATATTAAATCTAAAATATAACGTTCAATTTTTTCGTCCATATACACCTTGCGCACCAATTGGCGGGCTTCCATAATTTGCTTTGGCGATATAAGGGCTTGAATAGGGGTTGGCGCTTCGTTGGCAATATTCTGACGAATGATTTGCAACTCATCTTCCTTGCCGGGATATTCTACCACCACCTTCAACATAAAGCGATCCACTTGGGCTTCGGGCAGGGGATAGGTACCTTCTTGTTCAATGGGGTTTTGTGTGGCCAATACCAAGAAGGGTTCTTCGAGGCGGTAGGTTTCATTGCCCAAGGTAATTTGTTTTTCTTGCATGGCTTCCAGCAAGGCGCTTTGCACTTTGGCCGGGGCGCGGTTGATTTCATCGGCTAGAACAAAATTCGAAAAAATGGGGCCTTTACGTACTTCAAACGCATGCGATTGTTGGTTGTAAATCATAGTGCCCAACACATCGGCCGGCAATAAATCGGGGGTGAATTGAATGCGCGAAAACCGGCAATCGATGGCCGATGCTAAGGATTTAATGGCCAAGGTTTTGGCCAAGCCCGGAACCCCTTCCAATAAAATATGGCCTTGGGCCAAGAGGCCAATCAAGAGGCGGTCGAGCATGTATTTTTGTCCAACAATGGCCTTGTTCAATTCCCTGTGCAACAAATCAACAAAGGCACTTTGCGCACTTATCTGTTCGTTCAGTTCTTTAATATCGGGTTGGTTCGTCAACATATTGTGCTATTTGCGGCTCAAATGTAAGGCCTGCTCATTTTTTAAGTCGGTTAAAGTTATGATAAGAAAAAGGCAAAAAAATGAGGGGAATATTATGTATTCTGAGTAAGCTTTTCTATATTACCGCTTCAATTGATTTCTATGAAAGCCATTTTTACGTTTTGCCTGCTGTTGTTCATGTCTTGGACAAGCCAAGCACAAACCTTTTCTAATTACAGTGGTTACCCTTTACCTACCAATGGACAAACCCAAATTATTCCTATACAAGTAAGTGGTTTGCCCAATGCGGTGAATGGCAATTATGGACTTACCCAAGTGCGGGTAGGCATTACCCATCCGAGCGATCAGGAAATTGAAATCAAATTAAAAGCCCCCGATAATACCATCATTACCTTGTCGACATCGGTGGGTGGGCAATTTGGACAAGATTACCGCAATACCCGTTTTCGGAACGATGGTATTTACAATATTGCCCAAGGCACGCCGCCTTTTAATGCCACCTATATTCCTATGGAAGATATGAATAAGGTGAATAATGGACAAACCCCGAATGCCACTTGGTTTTTGTTGGTGACCGATACCTATCCCATGGCCAATAATGGCAGTTTAGACAGTGTGAGTATCACCTTTGGGAATAATCCGGCGGATTTCCCACCCAGTGTTTTTGTTTGTCCAACTTGCCAATGTCCGCCCGGCATTCCCGATTGCGATTTATTGCCCGATATGACGTCCTCGGAATTGGTTATCATCAACGATAAAATTGAAACACCCGGCAGTTTACAAATTGGAAATGGTACACCGAATATCGGTTTAGGTCCTATTGAAGTTCGTCCGGTTGATTCTTGTTTTTGCGGTTCTGTTCAAGTGCCTTGCACCCAAGGTGCTTGTCCGGGCAATGTACCTTTAACCCAACGCTTGCACCAACGCATTTACCGTAAACACGCCGGTAACGATACTTTGAGTTATTACGATGTATCGGCCGGCGAAATGAGTTATCATCCACAGCACGGCCATATTCACGTGGATAATTGGGCCGATTTTACCTTGCGCGAAAAAACCACCGACCCCGATCCGCGCAATTGGCCCATTATAGGCACTTCGGTAAAACAGAGTTATTGTTTAATCAATTTGTCGTCGTGCGATGGTTATCCCGGGGCTTGTGAAGACAATAACGGATTGCCTTTGAGTTTACAAAGTCAATTCTTGAATTACGGCTTAGGCTATCTATCCGGTTGTGGTAAGTTCCAAGGAATTTTTCCGGGTAAGCTCGATATATATTCATCCGGTTTAAACGCGCCAATCAATCTCCAAAGCATTTGTAATGGCGAGTATTATATTGTCTCAATAACCGATCCGGACAGTGTATTTCAAGATGCCGATTACAGCAATAATGTGGTAGCGGTTCCTATTCAATTAACCCAACAAGTACCTGCTTCTTCCACGAATTTTACTGCCGTTCAAAATGGCGCACAAGTTTCGGTGAATGCCACCGGCTTATTACCGGGGGCCAATTATTTTTGGGATTTCGGCGATGGTTCGCCCTTCGTAACACAAAACCCGGCAAGCCATACCTATACCGTGAATGGCGACTATACCGTTATGTTATTGGTAAATACGCCTTGTGGCGATCGATATGGTTACGATACCGTAAAAATTTCGGGCTTAACACAACCCAATGGTTTATCGAATTCGGAAGGTCTCAGCGATTTTATTGCTATCCATCCAAACCCCGCCCGCGAGCAATTTGAAGTGGCCGTTCAATGCCAAACACAAGCGCCCTATCAAATTCATTTGGTGGATATCAGCGGCAAGAAACGGGAATTGGGTAATTACGAATCGAATGGGCAATTGCAAAAACACGTGTTTACGCCTAGTTTACTGAATATCAGTGCCGGTGCCTATTTTATCGAAATTCGTCAGAACGAAAAAGTCTACACTAAAAAACTGATGGTAGTGCGCTAAGTGTCCTTTACCTTTGGTCACCATTTAAACACTATGCAAGAATCAACGGTATTGGCTCTTCGCCAAGCGCAAATATATCAGGGCGAGTCGCTCATTTTACGCGATGTGAATTTAGCGGTTTCCAAAGGCGAGTTTGTTTACCTCATTGGAAAAACCGGCACCGGCAAATCGAGTTTATTGAAAACCATTTACGGGAATATTCCCTTGCGTCAAGGTGAAGGGGTGGTATGCGGTTTCGATTTACGCAAACTCACTTGGAAGAATGTGCCTTTCTTGCGTCGTAATTTGGGTATCGTTTTCCAAGATTTTCAGTTGTTGACCGATCGCAATGTGTATGCCAATTTATTGTTTGTATTGCGCGCTACGGGTTGGACCGACAAAAACCTGATGCAGGAAAAAGTAGAAAGTGTATTGGCCAAAGTTGGACTCAAAGGCAAGGGGAATAAAATGACCTACGAAATGAGTGGGGGCGAACAACAACGCGTGGATATTGCACGCGCCTTATTGAACAATCCCAAATTAATTTTAGCCGATGAACCTACCGGGAATTTAGATCCCGATACCAGCGACGAAATTATGCAATTGCTTCACTCCATTTGTTCCGACTATGGGACGGCTATTATTATGGCCACGCACGATTACAGCATTCTGCAAAAATATCCGTCGCGCATTCTCCGCACCGAGCACGGGCTTTTAGAGGATCACGCTCGTGTGTATTAAACACAAACACTCGCTTTCGCTCTGTTACCCGCTCTCACTTTTCCTATTGCATTTTTTTTAGAAGCGCATCATCTTCTCTTTCCTCAACCCCCGTCCCGTGTTCCGCTTGTACTCCTCTCCCGCAAGACTCCTTCGTCGCCTGCGGGATGCGGGGTACCGCTTCACCCGGGGCTATTTTTTCATCGTCCGATTCATTCATCAACTTTTCTTTTGTCTGAACTAGGATGATAAGATGGGGTTACATTACGCAACATTCACGTTCTGCTATCAGTCGTTGAATGGCCGGTTTTTAAATATAAAACAAGCTATATTATTAGAATTTGGGATTTTAATTTGAACATCATTAAAAAAAGCAATTTATTTTTTATAGTTTTATAGCATCGTTAAAGTCCCATACTATGCGTACCACTGTTTTATTTTTTATTTTTCAATTGTTTGCTTGTTTGTTTATAGGGGAATCTATTGGGGCGAAACCGAATATTAAAGGAGCTTCGCCCAATAAAACATTGAGTTTTATTGAAAACAAAGGACAGTGGGATGATGCGGTGCTTTTTCAATGCCGTTTAGCGAACATGGATGTGTGGATTACCAAAACGGGCGTGAACTATACCTGGTATAAAATTAAACCGGATACCACTAAACCCGAAACGCCTAAACGAAATCCGAAACTAGATTATTTAGCGCATTTGAATGATTCCTTGTTGATTCATCGGGTGATTATGGATTATGCCGGTGCCAATGCCAATCCGCGTGGCGAAGGGAAGCTGAAGCAAGAAGCGTATTCCAATTATTTTATTGGAACCGATACCACCAAACATGCTTCGTTTGTTGGATTGTATAATGAAGTAATAGTGCACGATGTGTACCCGCATATTGATATTCGGTATTATTTTGAACGTGGCCAATTACGGTACGATTATGTGGTGAATCCGGGTGGTGATCCGAAGCAAATTCGGTTTAATTATCGTGGACAGTATAATGATGAGGTGCAAGACAATCAGTTAGTTTTAAGCACTCGATTTGGCAAGGTGCGTGTGCGCGATTTGTATTGTTACCAAGAGCAAGAAAAAGTACAAGGTGAATTTACAAAGCAAGACGACTATTGGCAAATTGCTTTAGGAACTTACAATAAACAAAAACCCTTGATTATTGATCCCTTGATTTTTTCGACGTTTTTGGGTGGGAATGCAAGTGACAGACCCAGTGATATTGATATTGACAAACAAGGTAATTCCTATATTGTTGGATCTACGTTGTCAATTCCTTTTGACGTTACTCCGGGTGCTATTGCTATGTCTGGTACTGGACAAAATATTTTTGTGAGTAAATTCAATGCAAGTGGCAGTGGATTAATTTTTTCATCCCTTATTGGAGGAAATAATTCAGATATTGGTTTAGCAATTAAAATAGATACATTTAAACGAATCTATATCACAGGAGCCAATGCAATTGGTGGTTATCCGGTTACTGCCAATGCCTTTCAAACAACAAACGAATCTTGGATAAGCCAAAGTTGTGAATTTGATGCCATTATTACAAAGTTTAACGAATTTGGAAGTGGGATAATGTACTCTACATATTTAGGAAGCGCCGATGATGATTATGGTGTAGATATCGATGTCGATTTGTTCGGTTGCGCTTATGTAACGGGAAATATGCAATCAATGGTTCCTGCAAGTTTCGATATAACTCAGGGTGCTTATTTAACTTCACCGAATGGTGGGGCATCGGGTTTTGTTACAAAAATAAATCCAACCGGAACGGGATTGCTTTATTCAACCTTCTTAGGTGGTTATTTAACCTACGGAACATCTATTAAAGTGAATACATTAGGAGAAGCGTTTGTTGCCGGTGAAACGTGTTGTAACTTCCCAATTACTCCGGGAGCTTTTCAGAACAATACTTCGAGTGGTTATAGCCTATTCATTGTTCGACTCAATGCCAATGGTTCAAATTTGATTTATGGAAGTTGCATCAAAGCAAATGACTTAACTTATCTAAATGATTTAGAAATTGATAATAACAACAATGCATATGTTGTGGGAGAAACGTCGTCAACTAATTTTCCAACAACGGCTGGTGTATACCAAGCTCCGTCATATTTGTGGTCACATGGTTACATACTTAAATTAAATGCAAGTGGCTCAAACTTGATTTTTTCAATGTTGTTTGATGGGAATTTAAATGGGATTGATATTGATAATACCGGTAATGTTTATGTTTGTGGATGGAATACAAATAGCTCGTTTGTTGTAACACCGGGGGCTGTCCAATCGGTCAAAGATTCTAATGAGGATGCCATCGTAGCTAAAATAAATTCAACTGGGACTGCCTTAATTTATGCAACATTTTTAGGTGGGGCAGGGTATGAAAATGCCGGTAGAATAAAAGTGGATGATACGGGTAGAATATACATCACCGGACTTACATCATCGGCTAATTTCGTTGCAACACCCAATGCATTTGATAATACGTTCAATGGTGTTGAAGATGCTTTTGTTACTAAGATAGAACCTTGTGTAAATATGTCAGTCAGTGCCGCATCGTCTTCGCCGGTGTTGTGTATGAATGATACGTTTCCGATGCTCTATCATACCTGTACGGGTGCATATTTATTAGGGACTCCGGTTAATTTACCGCCCGGACTAAATGCAACGTTAAGTAACGATTCGATTATTATTAGTGGCACGCCTTTGCTTGGTGGAATTTATAATTATCAAATTCCGCTCTTAGGTAGTTGCGGGAATATAGCGGCAACCGGAACCATCAGTATAAGTCCGTATGCCATATTAAATTCTCCAAATGGAAGTAATAATCAACAGGTTTGTATCAATTCGCCTCTATCGCCAATCACATATACCTTAGGCGGTGGAGCTAATGGCGCTACGTTCAGCAATTTGCCTCCCGGAGTGAATGGTAGTCTTTCAAATGGAATCGTGAGTATCAATGGTACCCCAACGCAACTTGGGAACTATATATATCAAATCACGTTAACCGGCGGATGCGATACCACTAGTATTTATGGCAATATTCAAGTCAGCAATCCAACCAGTATTGTACTGACCTCCTTGCCGGGAACAGACAGCCAAACTGTATGTATTGAAACACCATACGATACAATTAAGTACCTGGCAAGCGGTGCAAGTGGTGCTATTTTTTCCGGGTTTCCTGTTGGTACGTATGGTACATTCAATAATGGCGTAATAAAAATTTTCGGGAAGCCGGTAACTATTGGTAATTATACGTTTCAAATTCAGTTGATTGGTGGATGTGATACCGTGAGTGCCACAGGAACCATTCATGTATTAAACTATAGTTCTGTTTATTTGACATCCGCAGTAGGGACTAATTCTCAAACGTCGTGTATAAACACACCAATAATACCTATAACGTATTCGGTAACTGTCGCAACCGGTGTTGCGTTTAATGGGTTACCGCTGGGTGTAAGTGGCTCCTATTCGAATGGAAATATAACCATTAGTGGTACTCCCACTGTAAATGGCAACTTTCCAATTAACGTCATTTTAATTGGAGGCTGTGGGAATCCTCAATTACAGCTTGGTTTTATGTATATCCACGTATGTGCCGGTCTTCAAGAGCATGAAGAATCGGAGTTTGTTGTTTATCCGAATCCTGCCACTAATAGTTTTACAATTGTTTCAAGTGTAGGTGGTAATTATATTTTGACGGATGTAAGTGGTAAAAAAGTACGGGAATATATACTAACATCGCATCAACAAACCATCAGTGAAAATTTAGCGGCCGGTGTTTATTTTTTACGAGAAGTTCAATCGGGGAAAGTGATGAAATTGGTTGTTGAATAAAATTGTTTTATTTATCGTTCGAGATGCCGGCAAAGCCGAACACAAATTCAGTGCGGGTGCGAGAAAGCGGAAGCGAGTTTTTATTTAACAATGTTCACAGAACGGATTTTATTCAACGTTCGAGATGCCGGTAAAGCCGAACATCTCGAACAGCCTAGATAATTATTTATAAAACTGATCGCGGTAGGGGTAGCGAATGGTGTATTGCTCACGGACAACTGTTAACAGGTGTTCGCGTAGGGCATCGATGTTTTGTTTTTCGGTGGCTGAAATGAAGAGAGCGTGTCCATTGCTTTCGCGGTTCCAGCGTTCATTCAGCTGTTGCAACCATTCTTGCTTTACACTGTCTTCTAACCACGGGTCGAAGGTTTGTTCGGTGTACCGATCCATTTTATTGAAGACCAACAAGGTAGGCTTCTCATCGATTTTTAATTCTTGTAAGGTCTTTTTTACAACCGCCAATTGTTCTTCGTATTGCGGATGAGAAATATCTACCACATGAATTAAAATATCGGCTTCGCGCACTTCATCGAGCGTGCTTTTGAAACTCTCTACCAAATGGTGCGGTAACTTCCGAATAAACCCTACGGTATCGCTTAATAAAAAGGGAGTTTGTTCCCATACCACTTTGCGCGTGGTGGTATCGAGGGTAGCGAATAATTTGTTTTCGGCAAACACATCGCTTTTGCTGAGCAATTGCATCAAGGTCGATTTGCCCACATTGGTATAACCCACCAACGATACACGAATAAACTCGCCACGTTCTTTGCGTTGTGTGAACGATTGTTTATCGATTTCCTTTAAGCGTTTACGCAATAAGGAAATTTTGTCTTTAATAATACGGCGATCGGTTTCTATTTCTGTTTCACCGGGCCCGCGTGAACCAATACCACCCCCTTGACGTTCCAAGTGTTTCCACATACCGCGCAAACGGGGAAGTATGTATTGGTATTGCGCCAATTCCACTTGTACTTTGGCTTGGGCTGTTTTGGCGCGCGATGCGAAGATGTCTAAAATCAAATCGCTTCGGTCGATGATTTTACGTTTAAGCACTTCTTCGATATTGGCCAATTGTGAGCCCGTCAGTTCATCATCGAAAATCACTAAGTCTACTTCGTGGGTATCGATATAACGTTTGATTTCTTCCAATTTTCCTTTGCCTAAAAACGTGCGGCTATCGGGGTGGTCGAGTTTTTGAAAAACACGATACACTTCTTGAGCCCCGGCGGTTTCGGCTAAAAACGATAATTCATCTAAATATTCCTGTATAAGCGATTCGGGTTTGCCTTGCGGTAACCAAGCCACCAATAAGGCTTTCTCTTCGCGTTTGAGCGTGGAGGATTTTTTTTCAATCAAGGGGCGTATAATTTAGCAACCGAAATTAACGGCTGGCGGCTTCAAATAATTTTTTACGGAAGGTATAATAGGCATCGGTGTATTGACCTAAATCGTCGAAGGCAATGCCATAGTTGACAATAAAGGTTAAGGTTGCTTTTTTCGTGGGCGAATAGAAGGCCCCCGCGGCATAATTCACTTCACCTCCGGGATGTCCGTACCACAATTCTTCCTTTCCATTCACGGTCACTTTCATGGCACGACAACCACCGGAAATGCCCATGGTACTATCCAGCGATGGAATTTCAATCATGCTTTGGTACATGGTGCTATTCATTAACGATTGTTGTTTGAACAAGGCTTGGGTATAAACACGCATATCGTTTACCGTGGTGTAAATACCGGTAAAGCCTTTGCCGTCGCCGGTGTACAAGGGAGTAAGGTCTTGCAATACGCCATTTTTCTTGACATCGTAATAGCCTTTGGCTACTTGATTCCATGGAATATCCATGAAAGAACGGAGGTAGGTATTTTTTAATCCCAAGGGACTAAATATGCGTTGTTTCATTACGTCGCCGTGCGATTGTCCGGTAACTTTCTCAACAATCATAGCGAGTATAACGTGGTTCAAAGTTTGATTGTATTCGCGTTTGGTATTGTAGGCAAATGAGGCGGGTTTGTTGTAAGCAAACGACAATAATTTTTCGTACGTTTTTTCTTTGTCCAAATTATTGAAGGTGTACAAAATAAAATCGGCATCGAATACCACATCGTAAATGCCCGAGCTGTGGCGAAGCAAATCGCGTACGGTGGCTTTTTCGAGGTTAGCAATTTTCGAAACGTGTTTTTCGTCGATGTATTTCGACGCTAAATCGTCGAGCGATAATTTACCTTCCCCAATTAATTGATAAATGAGGGTAGCGGTGTACAATTTAGACACGCTAGCCACTTTGGCTAAATGGCATGGGGCCATGGGTGTTTTTTCCTTTAAATCGGCATAGCCACTGCTTTTGAACCAAAGTCCGTTGTCATCTTCCAACATCACGCTCACGCCGGGAACACCGAGGGCTGTAAAATCGGTAATGAGTTTGGTGAGTTCTGCGTTTTTAGGGTGATTAGCACTGCTATCGGCGGTGGTAAAATCGATGGCACAGGCATTGGTGTCTACGTGGCTATCGGTTTTAATACAAGCGCCCAAGGTGGCGATACTGATGAAGGCGAGCGTATAAAAAGAAAATGATATAGCTTTCATAATGGACTTATTGTAAGAAGAACTTATTTACGGTTTGAGGCACGCAAACCAACATGCACTTGATTGATGGGTAATAAGGATGAAATTTGACTGAAAGGCCATTGCATGGCGAATTCGTAACGGCCTACGAGTTGGAGGGGATATTGTTTGAAGTACCCTACATGCAAGCCGGTTTCGAGGTGGAGTCCACTGAGGAATTGGGCTCGAAGGACTGATATTTTTTCGTATTGACCTTGGGCATTCAATTTGAATTCGGCGTTGCGTTGATGAACGGCCATGACACCGAGTTGGAGTCCCGGTTTAACCCACCAACTTTTATAGGTTTTAATTTTATAACCGAGGAGGTATTTGGCGTAGATTGAGCGTTGGAGGGCTTGTTGGGCCATATAACCGAGGAATACGCCTTGTTCGGGGTTGTTTTTATGCACCTTTTTAGAGAGGGTTTGGAGGAATCCCACTTCGAGTCCGGGGTGCATACGCCCATTGATAATATGCGGAGGCATACCAATGGCGGCGTTGTGGAGGGTAGCCTGAATATCGTGTCGGAGTAGGAAGCGGCAAGAATCGCCGGCGTGGAGGGCGAGCGATTGGAGGCAAAAGAGGGCAATGAGCCAAGCGTAGCGCATGGGATATAATATTTGGGTAAAAGTACAATATTCCCACTACAAAGCGAGTAACAAAGCGGAAGCGAGCCCATAAGAATCAGAGCGGGTGCGAGGGAGCGGGTGCGAGGTGGATGGCGTAGGGGCGAATTGAATTTGATATAAATGAATTCGGAGTTCGTAGGGGCGTGCCCTAGTGGCCGCCCGCCTTGTGAATATGAATGATATCGCATGCCCTGGCTCCATTCCGTTTCATTTTTATCACAGAGGTTATGAGGTGTTTTCACAGAGGTTGGGAGGTAATAGAGGATGGACACGCCCAAATCAGTGCGAGTGCGAGGAAGCGAGTGAGAGGGAAATTACTGTTACAAGAACAGTTTGAGGGAACAGGGCCGCAGGTTTTGAGCGGTGGAAAGGCATTGGGCGGTTTAGCCGGCGCAAGTTTTCCGTATTAGACGGAAAACTCGCGCCAGCGGAGACCGGTGGAGATTGAGGGAGAAAATGAATGAGTTGTATTGATAAGAGGCACGAGTTGCAAACTCGCGCCGGCTGCGCACTTGGTGTTTAAAAAATATTCATCATCGCATCACACTAAACAACATGGTTTTGTTGGCAAAACGAATGCTGTAAACACCATTCGACAAGGATGAAATGGGTACGGCTGTTTGTAAGGTGTTGGCACTTTCGCCTTGTAACAATAAACGTCCCACACCATCGTGAATCGTATAGGTACATCCTTGTGGCATGTTCACGTAAATTAGATTTTGGGCCGGGTTCGGATACAACACATAGTTTTGGTTGGCAACTACCTCATTCACCGAAACCGCATTCGGATTTTTCTTCACGATAATGCGGTGGAAATAATCTTGCGGTACATGGGGGCCTGCAATCACGCACGATGTATCGGTTAAGGTGGTAACGGTTAAGTAAACACCCGTATCGGCTAAGGAGGGCGTCCATTGAATGCTCGTTTGTACACTATCGCCGTTGCCTAAGTAATTCACGTTATACGTAGCGTTGTTTAATACGCTTGGAATATTGCTTTCGTGTTTTAACACAGCGCCTGCCGAACTGTAGTATTTAGTAGACAAGTTCATGGGCTGTCCGGTAAACACCACCACGGTATCTTCTAATCCGAACGTAACGTTTTGGGTATTTGGCATATCTACCATACGGCGAGGCACTATATGTACCATAGGTAAGGTTTTTATCAGCACATCGCGGAAAGTAGCCCCCATAAACACCCCATTCCGGTATTCATCCACCCGAAAGCACAACAACGCCAATTGGTTGGGTGCGGCAGTAAACTGTACAGATGGAAAATTTGGATTAAACTTCCAGGTTTCATAGGTGCTGAAAGGCTCGGTGTTTAAGGAATATTGCGGCAAAAAGGGAATATCGAAAATCAGTGTATCGAGTGGATTGGGAAATTGCGCATTCCGTTTACGCGGGGCTACATGGGTGTATACCAAGGAATCACCATCGGGATCGGTTACCGGTAAATGCCATTGTGTGGGTTCATTCTCGTAAGCATACATAAACATGGGGCGTTGCCACAAAGCACTGTTATTGGGTTTGGTGCTATCGGCATTCAGCAAAGCTTCGTAATAATAGGTGTGGGTATTGGGCGCAATATTGGTAATCCAAGGGTCACGAAAATTCCCATTTGATCCTGCTCCACGTGTAAATTTCCATAAACCACATACCTCGGGTAGGGTTACTGTATCGAGATAGGTTACTTGCCGCCATGCCACAACACCGGTGGCATTGAAGGGTGGATCGCACATGGTGAGGGTGCCGGGACAATTGGTAAAATAACAATTGCTTTTATATGGAGTTCCATTAATTAAGGTATCAACTCGTAAACTTTGAGAAACAATTTTTGTTTGAAAATTACATGTATCATGATGTGCTTGTGAACCCGCAACAGAAAAACTTCCGTAATAAGTACAATTTATATAAAGATTGGTTTTAACCTGCCACGTTAAGCCATAAAGATGTTTGTAAGTAAAATGTATAATAGATGAAGCTGTGCAAACAGGAATTAATGCAGAATATAACACAATGAAAAACAATACCTTAAATTTAATGATATTCATAACAACAGGTTTAATGGTTAACTGAAACAGAAATGGTTTTTCCATCGATAGAGATAAAGTAAATTCCGTTGGCTAATTCTTGGGTATTTATATTAGTCAACCCACTTTCAAGCGTTTTGCCTTGTTTAAGTATTATACCTAAAGCATTAACAAGCGTAAACAACTGACCACCCGTTGCAACTAAATGGATAACAGAGTGCGCAGGGTTAGGGTATGCTGAGATGTTGATACTATTTTCAAGGGGGGTATTATGTTTATAGTTGGTAGCATGCATATTCCTTATTTTTAAACAAATATCACTATCTTTTAGCCAAGCTATTACATACCGATCGATACCATTTTCCCATGTTCCGGCAATGGCTGTTCCATATCGTGAATTGTTTGACGTGCTGATAGTGTTTAAATTGACTTGGCTCCAATCGTAAAATACCGAATTAATAAAAGGATCCATTAAGGCATAAATTCCATGCAAAGTTGTACCCGAAGCATTTAAAATGGCAGGCCATGCCATACAAGCCTCACGTGCTTGCTGGCTCGGGGTGTCTTGCATATATTCTATTACAGGTACACCATTATAGCTTGTAGCATACGTGTTCTGGGCATCTGGGTTAAATGTATTGAACGTGGTTACACTATAGTGAGCATAATACAAATTATTATTTACCCACATGGGTTCGAATGGTGAATTGCTGTAACAAAGCGCAAACGGAATATCGCTTATGGGTGAGGTGTTGTACGTTGGTGGGGCACAAATATGGGGTCGGACTATATTGGGAATAAAAGGATAGGTTGTGCTAACTGAATTGACATAATTTGTATTCAATATGGTTCCAATTGGTTTAAACTCGGTTTGATTCACTTTATAGATATAAGGATTCGTAATATCATTTTCTACATAACTCACCGCACTACAAAACTCATTATTCGATGAATGAAAACCAACAGCAATATCGGGATTGTAAAATTGAGTTGTTGCAGTAGATGGAACAATAGGCTGATAAAGAATTAATGAATTAAATTGGAAGGAACCAGAATTGTCTTCAAAATAAGTAACCGTAGGTACTTCATTGCCATTATTGTGGACATCATGCATAGCCACCACGGCAAACATGTTAATATTCGAGTTATCGTAACTACGATCAACCCTTGGTGTATGGCAATAACTCACAACACCACCATACATGTGCGTAATAGGAACACAACCACCGTAAAATATGGTATTCTGAGTTATAGTTAAAGTAGTGGTATTAACATCGTATTCAACCCAATGGGCACCAAAGCTTGGGTCATCGGTATCGAAAGTAATAATGGCTTTAGAACCATTATTGAGTAATACAATGTCGGGGTTGTACATGAGGTTAAAGCTAGGATATGGATTGCTATTGGGTTGTAAGCCCATGGTTAAAGAGGCCGGTGTTATGGTTATTACATTATTGATAACCCCATTATATAATACTAATTTAAATTGTGTCAACTGATTTAACCCATTTTCCTCTTCAACAACAACTGCCGTAATGGCATTGGTTAAATCATAATTCATATCGCAGGCAACGTTCATATATCCTTGTGGTAATGTGGAAAATACCGGAATGACAATATCCGCATTGCCTGCCGGTATCACCGAATCTTGGGCATAAAGGGTTTTAGACATAAAACCGACAATGAACAGAAAAACAACCGTAAGTCTTGTTAGGTTTTTCGGGGGGGGTAAACATAAATTTGTTTTTAGTGTGTTAATTATTAACGAATGTAAACTAAATTATCAAATGCATAGAAACATTAACAAACGTTAGATTAGTTTATTAGTTCATGATGTGCGGTGTAACTAATATATTACTTAGGGTTATGTTGTTGTTTTTTATCTGAACAAGGATTATAGGATTTAAGGATTATTGAATGATTGTTCGTATTTGTGAAAAAGTACTAAACATCGCCGCCACGAGTTTTCCGTATTAGACGGAAAACTCGCGCCAGCAGATTGAGATAAGTGAATCGACGAGGCACGAGTTGCAAACTCGCGCCAGCAGAGTCGAGGGAGATTGAAGAGGAGAATGAGAATGAGTCATAATGCGTTAGGGATTGAGCCGGCAGCCCGGACGAGGAGAGGAAGTGCGAGAAACGGTCTGGAAGCGAGGGAAATACCGAGGCCGGCTACAGGTGAAAGCCCGGCCCGCGCGGAAGGAAATACGGGAAACGAGACGAAGGAGAGAGGGACAAGCGCGGGAACGCCAAAGAAAGAGAGCGAATGCGGGAAAGCGGAAGCGAGGAAAGATAGTTAACAGAAACAGGACGAGAGAAGAGGTCTTACTTGAAGCGAGTGTGGGAAAGCAGGAGCTGGGAGGGAGTGAATTGCGCTGAAATGGTGACAAATTCTCCAAAAACGGGCTATAAAGGCAGACTATACGCCCATGAAAAATTGGCGGAAAAAGGCCAATATTTGTATGTGTTACTTTGGGGTATTCGCCTTATTTTTGCGCCACCTGATATTTTATGCCGGCACAATATTATTTATTTCTGGGCTTAGCCCTGTTCTGTTTAGGCATCATGGGTGTTTTAATGCGCCGTAACGCCATTATCATCTTGATGTGTATTGAATTGATGTTGAATGCCGTGAACCTCCTGATGGTCACCTTCAGCAAGATGCATCAAGACCCTTCGGGACAAATTTTTGTGTTCTTTATTATGGTGGTAGCGGCGGCCGAAGTGAGTGTGGGCTTGGCTATTATCATTATGATGTTCCGCAAGGTGCGTTCCATTGATATCAATATTCTCAACCGATTAAAAAATTAAGCGTTTCCGATGATGCAATTGGCTTGGTTAATTCCGATTTTCCCTTTGTTGGGTTTTTTAATCACCGGACTTGGACGCAACAAATTGGGGCACGCCGCCGGGTGGGTAGCTTCGATGGCTATTTTAGCCTCGTTTTTGTTGTCGTTAGGGGTGTTTTTTAATGTATTGCAAGCTCCGGCCGATGCGCTTGCGGTGATGGTTCCTTTGTTCGATTTTATTTCGGCGGGGAATTTGCATATTCCGTTTACGTTTCAGCTCGATGCCTTATCGGCTTGCTTTTTATTGATTATTACCGGCATTGGGTTTTTAATTCATTTGTATTCCATTGCGTATATGGGGCACGATGAGGGCTTCGCGAAGTTTTTTGCTTACCTCAATTTGTTCGTGTTTTCGATGTTGTTGTTGGTGATGGGCAACAACTATATCATTATGTTTATTGGTTGGGAAGGTGTGGGCTTATGCTCGTACTTGCTTATTGGATTTTGGTATAAGAATTTATCGTACACCTATGCCGCGCGCAAAGCCTTTGTAATGAACCGTATTGGGGATTTGGGCTTTTTGGTGGGTTTATTCTTGGTGTATGCGAAATATGGCACCTTCAATTATATTGAATTGCAACAAGCCATTGCCGCTTCGAACGATACTTTGTATTTGACCTATATTGCCTTGTGCTTCTTTGTAGGAGCCATGGGTAAAAGTGCGCAATTGCCTTTGTTTACTTGGTTACCCGATGCCATGGCCGGTCCAACACCGGTGTCGGCCTTGATTCATGCCGCAACGATGGTAACGGCCGGTATTTATATGATTTCGCGCAGTCACTTTATTTACAGTTTGAGTCACCACGCGCAAGACGTGATTTTGATTATTGGTGCGGCCACGGCCTTTATTGCGGCCACCATTGCTACGCGTCAGAACGATATTAAGAAAGTATTGGCCTATTCCACGGTGAGTCAATTGGGCTTTATGTTCATGGCCTTGGGTGTTGGTGCTTATACAGCCGCGGTGTTTCACGTAATTACCCACGCCTTCTTCAAAGCCTTGTTGTTCTTGGGTTCTGGCTCGGTGATTCATGCGGTGGATGGAGAGCAAGATATACGCCACATGGGTGGTTTGAAAAAATACATGAAGACCACGTATATGACCTTTTTAGTGGGTTGTATTGCCATTGCGGGGATTCCGCCATTGAGTGGGTTCTTCTCGAAAGATGAAATTATGATGCATTTATTTGCGTCGCACGGTTTGGGACAAATCATTTGGGGTGTGGCTGTTTTAGCGGCCTTCATGACGGCTTATTATATGTTCCGTTTATTGTTCGTTACTTTTTGGGGCGAATACCGTGGTAAAGGTCACCCGCATGAGAGTCCAAGTTTAATGACCATCCCCTTAGTGGTTTTAGCCATTTTCTCGGTGATTGGCGGATTCATTGGTATTCCGGAAGTATTTGGTGGTGGACATTGGTTATCGCATTTCTTAGGTCGCGTTATAACGCCGGTGGGCGAACATGCCGCATTGAGTCACACAACGGAATATGGTTTAATGGCCTTTGCGGTATTGATTGCTGCGGCGGGTATTGGCATGGCGTATGTGGGCTTTAAAAAATACCAAGCCAATGAGCAATACAGCGGCTTAGCAGCTTTCTTTGAAAAGAAGTGGTATTTAGATGAATTGTACGATGCTGTGATTGTTAAACCGATTATTGCGCTCAGTGCTTTCTTAGAAAAATTTGTTGAGAAAGCCGGTATTGATGGCTTGGTGAATGGTATTGGCAAATCGGTTCAATGGGGAAGTACCAAAGTTCGTTTAATGCAAAACGGGATGGTGGGTACTTACTTGTTCTTGCTGGTTTTAGGCATGATATTATTGTTTTCACTTCAATTGATTTACACCATTTTTTAAAACGCATACAGGCGCTATCCTAATATTTGAATGCCCATGTTGACGCTCATACTTATTATTCTTCCTTTACTCAGCGGTTTAGCGATGTTGTTTACCGGCACATCGGCAGCTAAAACCGTGGCATTGGGTTCATCGTTTCTAACCTTGGGGATTGCCTTGTTTGGCTTATTGGTACCCGGCACGGAATTGGTGATGAATGCTCCTTGGATTGAACTCTTAGGAGCCCGATTTGCATTGTCGATGGAACCCGGTTTAACGCGTTTGATGGTTTTATTAACCGTATTGGTTTATCCATTATTGTTCTTGGCCTATCAGAAACGTTCGGTGGATCGTCCCGCATTATTTTATGGTTTATTGAGTTTATCGCAAGTGGGTTTATTGGGTGTATTCATGGCCCAAGATGCTTTATTGTTTTATTTGTTTTGGGAAGTAGCCTTAATTCCGGTTTATTTCTTGAGTTCGATGTATGGCGGTGAACGTCGCATTCCGGTGAGCTTTAAATTCTTTGTTTATACGTTTGTGGGGAGTTTGATTATGTTGGTGGGTATGATTATCATTTACCGACACAGCAGTTTACGCTCTTTTGCTTGGCAAGATTTTATCATGGCCGGGCGCGAATTCAGTGCCCCCGAACAGCAAGGTTTATTCTGGTTATTGTTCTTGGCCTTTGCCATTAAAATGCCCATATTTCCATTTCATACTTGGCAGCCCGATGCCTACGAACAAAGCGCTACGCCGGTTACGGTGGTATTGAGTGCCTTGATGGTGAAGATGGGTTTATTTGCCGTATTAGTTTGGTTGATTCCTGTGTTACCGGAAGGTTCTGCTTTTTGGCAGCACTTGGTGATGGTATTGGCGGTTATTGGCATCATTTATGCTTCGTGCATGGCTTTGGTGCAAAACAATATCAAACGCGTGGTGGCTTATTCTTCGATTGCCCATATCGGGTTAATGGCGGCGGCTATTTTTAGTATGGGTGGATTGGCTACGCAAGGGGCCATGTTGCAAATGTTCAACCACGGTATTACCATTTTAGGGATGTGGTTATTGATTAGTATGATTGAAGACCGTACCGGTTCGCAAGACATGCGCAGTTTAGGCGGTATAGCTAAATCGGCTCCGCAATTTACTATTGCTTTAGTGGTGATTGCCTTTGCGAATATTGCTTTGCCTTTAACCAACGGATTCCCCGGTGAATTTATGATGCTGACGGGTATGTTCTCATCGGGCGCCCCCTATGCGCAATGGTTAACCACCGTAGCCGGTTTAGCGGTGATATTATCGGCGGCTTATACTTTATGGATGGTTCAGAAGGTAGCCTTCGGCGAAGCCAATGCAACTACAGCCTCTTTCCGCGATTTAAATGTGGTTGAATTAATCAGTTTAAGCGCCATTATTTTAATGATTCTTGCTTTTGGTATCTTCCCCAATGTATTATTGAATTGGATTCCGCAAAGCATTTAATTAAACCCCTGTAACCGACAGGCCATTCGGTAAATTAAGGAACTACGCATGAACGCAATTATATTATCGGCATTATTGGGAACGGCTATGATGATGGCCGGACTCGTGATTAAGAAAGAAACCGGCATTCGATTGTTGGCTATAGTTGGTACGATCCTTTTATTGGGGGCCACCTTGGTCGATTTTCAGCAAACGGGTTTAGAAGTTCGTCCATTCTTCCGCAATATGTTGGCATTGAATGGTTATTCGGCTTGGTTTAATTTATTGCTCTCCGGCAGTTTCTTGGTTTATATTTTAATGTTCAGTCGACATTTAACCCGTGTAGGTAAAAATGATGCTGAATATTTTGCCTTGTTGTTTTTTGTGATGTGTGGGTTGTTCATGATGTCGACCTTCTCGAATTTATTGATTTTCTTCTTGGCTATTGAAATTTTATCGATTCCCCAATATATAATGGCCGGTTCCGATAAGAATAGTATTAAAAGTAGCGAAGCAGCCTTGAAGTATTTTTTAATGGGTTCTTTCAGCACCGGTATTTTATTGATGGCCATTACCCTGCTTTATGGCGCCACCGGCACCTTCGATGTCAACAGTCAAGCCTTTATCGATTTATTCCAAGATGCTACTAAATTCAGTTCTCTCGGATTATTAGGAATTGGCTTATTGGTAGTGGCCCTTGGTTTTAAAGTATCGGCAGCGCCATTCCATTTTTGGACACCCGACGTGTACGATGGCACACCAACGCCATTTACGCCTTTTATGGCTACCTTGGTGAAAGTAGGTGTGTTCATGGCCTTTATTCGTTTATTCCATTTATCGTTTGGGAATGTAGCCGATTCATGGCAATTGATGTTGGCCATCATGATTGGTTTAACCTTATTCATTGGTAATGTTACTGCGGTTTACCAACGCAGTGTAAAACGTATGATGGCTTATTCGTCTATTGCGCAAGCCGGCTTTATGTTATTGGCAGTTTTTGCGTTCAATAGTACCTCGTGGCAAGGTATCATTTTATACAGTGTAACGTATACCTTGGCTTCAATGGGTGTATTTTCTGTCTTGAATTATTTAGATGATCACAGTTTTGAAGGCTTCCAAGGTTTAGGGCGTAAAAACCCTTTGTTAGCGGTTACGGCCACCATTAGTTTATTGTCGTTGGCGGGTATTCCATTAACGGGAGGATTCTTTGCGAAGTATTTTGTATTGAGTGCCGCCGTAGAACAAGGTCACATGAAAGGCTTGGTAATTTTTGCCGTATTGATGGCGGCCATTTCTGCCTATTATTATTTCAAAGTAATCATGAGCATGTTCTTCAAACCCGGAGAACCGAAGTTGGTATACGAACCCAATAGCACCGAGAAAGTCATGATGATTATCAATGCTTTGTTGATTTTATTGGCGGGTATTTTGCCCGGCATCTTCCTTAACGCCTAAAAAGGAATTCCCTAATTTTTCTTGCCTTCAATTCGATTGAATTGACTGTATATTTGTTCCCGCAAATACCAACATCTTGTGGGCAAACATTTAAATTTGAATAAGGTTTCTGCTGCCGGACTCCTTATTGCCATGGGTATCATTTACGGTGATATCGGCACATCTCCCTTATATGTTTTTAACGCTATTATTAAAGGTCGAGTAATCGATGAAGCGTTGATATTAGGTAGTTTATCGTGCATTCTTTGGACGATAACCTTACAAACTACCTTGAAATATGTGTGGTTAATTTTACGTGCCGACAATAAAGGGGAAGGTGGTATTTTTTCTTTGTTTGCTTTAGTACGTCGCCGAAAAAAATGGTTGGTAGTTCCGGCTATGATTGGTGGTGCCAGTTTGTTGGCCGATGGTATTATAACACCGCCCATCTCCATTACATCGGCTATTGAAGGCTTACGCAAATTACCCCCCATGCACGATATGCCGCAAGGCACCATTGTGTCGATTGTATTGGTCATTATTACCATGTTCTTTATCATGCAACAATTTGGCACAGCGTCTATTGGACGTTTGTTTGGTCCGGTGATGTTTGTATGGTTCACCATGTTAGGTGTTTTAGGGGTGGTGAATTTGCATTTAGACTATAGTGTTTTTAAAGCCATCAATCCCGTTTATGCCATTAATTTATTAACGCAATCGCCCGGTGGCTTTTGGTTATTGGGTGCCGTCTTTTTATGTACTACGGGGGCCGAAGCCTTGTATTCCGATTTGGGTCATTGTGGTCGTCCCAATATTCGCATATCGTGGATATACGTGAAGATTGTTTTATTGTTGAACTATTTTGGTCAAGGTGCCTATATGCTTTCGCACAATGGCGGTAAAACCATGACTTTAGAAATGATTGAAAGTGGCCAAGTGAATGCCTTTTTCGATATCATGCCCCAATGGTTTATTATTCCCGGGGTTGCCATTGCGACCATGGCCGCCATTATTGCCAGTCAAGCCATGATTTCGGGTTCATTCACCTTAATTAGTGAGGCTACGCGCTTGAACTTATGGCCTAAAATGAAAATCAATTATCCAACCGAAGCCAAGGGACAATTATTCATTCCGGGCATGAATATGTTCATGTATTTTGGATGTGTATTGGTGGTTATCTATTTTCAAAGTTCCAGCAATATGGAAGCCGCCTATGGCTTAGCCATCATCATGACCATGTTGATGAGCACCATTTTATTTGCGAACTATATGGTGTTGAAACGCATTAAGGCAATATGGATTTACGTTTTCTTAGCCATTTATTTAAGCATTGAAATTGCCTTTTTAGCGGCTAATATTATCAAGTTCCCGCATGGTGGTTATGCCACCTTCATTGTGGCCGGTTTGATGTTTGCCATCATGTTCGTTTGGTTTAAATCGCGTAAAATTAAAAATCGGTATGTGGAATTTGTGAAGATGGATGAATACATTCATATGCTGCAAGACCTTAGCAACGATTTGTCGATTCCTAAATATTCCACCCACTTGGTGTATTTAACCAGTGCTAATAATCCGCACGAAATTGAACATAAAATTATTTATTCCATTTTAAATAAGAAACCCAAACGCGCCGATATTTATTGGTTTGTGCATGTGGATGTGCTCGATGAACCTTATCGTACCGATTATGTGGTGGATACCATTATTCCGAACGAAATCATTCGCGTTGAATTCCGTTTAGGCTTCCGCGAAGAGCATCGTATCAACCTCATGTTCCGTAAAGTAGTGGAAGATATGGTGAAGAATAAGGAAGTGAATATCACCAGTCGATATACATCGCTTCAACGCAATAAAGTGGCCGGCGATTGGCAGTTTATTGTGATGGAGAAATTCCTTTCGCACGATAACGATTTGCCCTTGTTTGAGCGGATCATTATGAAATTGTATTTCATGTTGAAGAAAATTTCCTTGAGTGAAGAAAAAGGCTTCGGCTTAGATTCTTCATTCGTAACCGTCGAGAAATTCCCCTTGGTGGTTTCTCCGGTATCCACGTTGAACTTACGCCGAATTGAAAAGGATCGTTTAGACGATCAGATTTAAATTTACAGGTATAAATAAAAGGGCTGAAGTAATTGGTGCACCATGGGCGTATAAGTTCTTGCCTCGGAGCGCACCACGATTTTTCGGAAATGAACCGGACTCCTTTTTTTGAATTGAAACCCTAATACCACAAATCCTTCCGGGGATAGATGATGATGGTGGATGCTAAATTGATGACTCAAGTTTAACGCATATTCTTGAGCCATTTGTATGGCATCATTGGCGCGTGAACCGGGTAAGAGAATAATAAGTTGCCCTTCGGGGACTAAATTTCGAATTACGGCTTCGAATAATTCATGCAAACGCAACGTAGTATCGTGCCACGCAGCCGCTTTCTGAACTTGATTGGAAATAAGTTGGTGCTCAAAAAACGGCGGATTGCATACGATTAAATTGAAAAGGGTAGGGCTTTGAAATGTTCGAATATCCGCTTCAATTACTTGAATTCGAGCACTAAATGGACTTTGAATTGCATTTTCTTGGGCTTGAAGCACGGCATTAGTCTCCATTTCAATAGCCGTAATTTGAGCGGAACTGCGTTGGGCCAGCATGCAAGCCAATAATCCGGTGCCTGTACCAAAATCGGCTATTTGGCTAACCTTAGGGGGAATAGGGGCTAAAACACCCAATAAACATGCCATTTCACTCACCTTCATGGCACATAAATCGTGCCTGATGTAAAATTGTTTGAATTGAAATCCTTTCGACATATCCGTTGCGTTCTAATGTAAGTCCTTTTCAATTACATCGCATGAATTTGTCCTATAAAAATCGATATTTTCGTCTATTTTTGCACGCATAAAAATCAAACGGTCCTTGGAGAAAATTCAGATGGTTGACTTGAGAAGTCAGTACTTGCCCATAAAAGCGGAAATAGATGCAGCCATACAGGAAGTAATCGATACAACGGCTTTTATTAACGGGCCTCAAGTTGGGCATTTTGCCAATGAATTAGGCGAATACTTGGGTGGTACGCATGTAATTCCTTGTGCCAATGGTACCGATGCCTTGCAAATTGCCATGATGGCGCTTGGGCTTCAACCCGGCGATGAAATTATTACACCGTCGTTTACCTATATAGCCACCGTAGAAGTGGTGGGCTTACTTCGATTAACCCCGGTGTTTTGCGAAGTGAATCCTGATACCTTCACCATGGATGTGAATGCCATTGAAGCCTTAATTACACCTCGAACCAAGGCCATTGTGCCGGTGCATTTATACGGACAAAGCGCCGATATGGAATCCATTTTAGCCATTGCCCAAAAGCATAATTTGTATGTAATTGAAGATAATGCCCAAGCTATTGGTGGCTATTATACCTTCAGCGATGGTACTCGCAAAGCGAATGGCACTATGGGCCATATTGGTTGTACTTCCTTTTTTCCGTCGAAGAATTTAGGTTGTTACGGCGATGGCGGTGCTTTATACACTAACGATGCCGCCTTGGCCCAACGCATTAAAATGGTGGCCAACCACGGGCAACAGAAAAAATATGTGCACGAAATTGTAGGATGCAATTCACGGCTCGATACGATGCAAGCCGCTGTTTTACGCATTAAGTTAAAACACTTGGATGCTTATTGCAGTTCGCGCCGTAAAGTAGCGGATACTTACGATGTCGCATTCGCAAATCATCCGTTAGTTAAAATACCTTATCGCGATACGAAATCGTATCATGTATTTCATCAATACACCTTGACCTTGAAAGAAGGCATAGATCGTGACCTTGTTCAAGAAAAATTAGCCGAATTGGGCGTACCCAGTATGGTGTACTATCCCATTCCGGCGCATCGTCAGGCCATGTTTTCGGCCTTCGATACTGCCAATACACCATTACCTATAACCGACCGCTTAACCGCACAAGTCATTTCATTGCCCATTCATACGGAAATGAAAGACGAGCAACAAGCCTTCATTATTCAATCATTTTTAGAAATTCTCAAATCAATACCATCATGAATGTAGCATTAGTGGGTACAGGTTACGTTGGACTCGTGTCCGGAACCTGTTTTGCCGAGTCGGGAAATCATGTAATATGTGTCGACATTGACCAAAACAAAGTTGAACGCTTAAAATCGGGCGAAATTGTTATTTACGAACCCGGTTTGGAAGTGTTATTCCAACGAAATTTAAAAGAACATCGTTTGCATTTTACCACCAACTTACGTGAGGCGGTAGAAAAATCGGAATTGATTTTCTTGGCTTTGCCAACACCGCCCGGTGAAGATGGTTCAGCCGATTTAAGTTATGTATTGGGTGTGGCCACCGAAATTGGTAAAATTTTGGCCGAAATTAAACAATACAAAGTCATCATCAATAAGAGTACAGTTCCGGTGGGCACTGCTGAAAAAGTAGCCGCCAAGATTCGTGAAAATTACGATGGTGAATTCGATGTAGTGAGTAATCCTGAATTCTTACGTGAAGGGGTTGCCGTAGACGATTTCATGAAACCCGACCGTGTGGTGATTGGAACCCGTTCCGACCGTGCACGCAAATTGATGCATCAATTGTATGCCCCGTTCGTGCGTCAAGGAAACCCCATTTATTTCATGGATGAACGCAGTTCTGAATTAACGAAATATGCCGCGAATTCATACCTCGCTATGCGTATCACCTTCATGAACGAATTGGCCAACTTATGCGAAAAAGTAGGTGCCGATGTGGAAACCGTTCGTGTGGGTATGGGTAGCGACGACCGTATTGGTAAACGCTTCTTATTCCCGGGTATTGGTTATGGTGGCAGTTGCTTCCCCAAAGACGTTCAAGCCTTGGTGCAAACCAGCGGACAATACGGTTATGAATACAGTATTTTGAATGCTGTTATGGATGTGAACGACAAACAAAAATTGGTTTTGGCCGACAAAATCATTCATTATTTCAATGGTGATTTAAGCGGAAAGAAAATTGCCGTTTGGGGTATTTCATTCAAACCCAATACCGATGATATTCGCGAAGCGCCGGCCTTATACATTATTCCTAAATTAATTGAAGCCGGTGCCGAAGTTATTTGCTACGATCCGGAAGGAATGAAAAATGCCAAGCAATACTTCGAAAAGAACCATGCTGATATGTCCGGTAAAATTGCTTACGCCGAAGATGCCTACGATATGTTGAAAGGCGCCGATGCCTTAGCCATTTGTACTGAATGGAATATCTTCCGCACGCCTGAATTCGATGTAATGAAAGCGAATATGAAAGCGCCGGTTATTTTCGATGGTCGTAACTTATACGATGTAGAAGATATGGCACAACACGCATTCTATTACAATTCAATTGGACGAAAAACTATAGGCGCTTAATTATGAAACGTGTACTCATTACCGGCGGAGCCGGCTTCTTGGGGTCTCATTTGTGCGACCGCTTTATTCGCGAAGGATATCAAGTGGTGGCCATGGACAATCTCCTGACCGGCAACATCGCCAACATTGAACATTTGTTTAAGTTGAAAGAATTTGAATTCTATCATCACGATGTGAGCAAATTCGTGCATGTGCCCGGTAATCTCGATTATATCTTGCATTTCGCTTCGCCGGCTTCCCCCATCGATTATTTAAAAATGCCCATTCAAACCTTGAAAGTAGGTTCTTTGGGTACGCATAATTTATTGGGATTAGCCAAACAGAAAAATGCCCGTATGTTAATTGCATCCACTTCGGAAGTATATGGCGATCCCTTGGTGCATCCACAAAACGAAGAATATTGGGGGAATGTAAACCCAATTGGTCCACGTGGTGTGTACGATGAAGCCAAGCGTTTCCAAGAAGCCATCACCATGGCCTATCATACCTTCCATGGTTTGCAAACCCGCATCGTTCGTATATTCAATACTTACGGTCCACGCATGCGCCTCGATGATGGCCGTGCATTACCGGCCTTCATGAGTCAAGCCTTGAAAGGAGAAGACATTACTGTATTCGGCGATGGTTCACAAACTCGTTCATTCTGTTATGTAGACGATTTAGTGGAAGGCATCTACCGTTTATTGATGAGCGATTATGCGCATCCGGTAAACATTGGCAACCCCAATGAAATTACCTTGAAAGAATTTGCGGAAGAGGTTCAAAAATTAACGGGTTCTTCGTCGAAGATTGTTTACCATCCATTGCCGCAAGACGATCCAAAACAACGTCAGCCCGATATTACACGTGCCAAAGAAATTTTAGGTTGGGAACCTAAAGTAGATCGGAGTGAAGGTTTGAAAATCACCTTAGATTATTTCAAACAACAACTCGGTTTATAATTCGTTTGGTTTAACACAAAACAAAAGCACTTTTCGCCGGTCGATGAGGGTCGTGGCCAATAGGTACACGGAGCCCCCATCGACCAGTTTTGTTTTAGCGCGAATTTCAGCTACGCTCATTGGAAAGTTACGAACTGTAATATGTGCTTTTCGGTCGGGAATTAATCGTTCTAATTGTTTCCGATCTAAAGGCAATACGTCTTTCAATTGAAATGTTCTTCCCGGAAAATGAGGCAGCCATTCATTGGATGTAAATAAATGGGAATCCGGATGTAATTTACTTAGATTGTACTGCTTCGCTATTGCGCTATAAACTTGCAATTTGTGACAGGCGGCATTGGGTTCATAGATATAGGTTTGCGGTAAGTGATACTGAATCTCGTTTATTCCATCTTCCAGTTCTTCTACCCATATTGGCGTTTCCTTATCTAAATCGACCGCTATTTTTTTGAAGCCGGTTGGATTTGGTTCTAAAACTAACAATAACTCCTTGCATTCTCCATCGGCTTGAAGGGCATATACCGTCGAGATATTGGGCAATTCGCGGCGTAGTTGTTGCACATCGGCCATGGGCGATAATTTCACCATACACCGTGGCGATAATTGCAAGAGGGTAGGCGCCAATTCAATGATATTGGGCACACAATCGGCTAATTTAAACACCTTCTTGCCTTGTTCATTGCGACGCGAAGGATCTAAGTAAATCCAATCTACCTTGTCCTTAAACGTCGATATAAATGCCTCTGCGGAACGATTACCGTGGAATACCGCATGATGAATTCCCATTACCTGGCCTAAATTGTACGCACTAATGGCACTTAATTCCGCATTGGGTTCCACCAAATCGACCTTTTGAAAGGAGGCCGACATGAATAAAGCATCAATGCCCATCCCCGCACTTAAGTCTAATAATCGGGTTCCCTGCACCAAACCCGCTTTGAATCGGGCTGTTTTTTCCGATGAACTTTGTTCTAAATTCAAACTCGGAGGCCAATAAAATTGGGGTTTTAGGGCACAAGTGGGCAGTTTTTTACCCGACTTTTGTTTTCGGAAAACCTGTTCCAGCAATACTTTCTCGCGTTCCGACCATTTACCACGCAACAATAATCCGGGCACATCGGCTTGGGCATGCATAGCCATAAACGCTAAATCGGTATCGGAAAATGAATACATGAATGAGGGCAAATTTACATGAATCCCGTCTACTGAAAATCTTTGTTAAAGCATGGTCGGAATAAGTCCGTAGGTCGAATTTTTGAACGTAACTTGCAACCCAATGAATTGGCGTATAGTAGTCCTTTGTGGCATCCTCATGAATTTGGTTTTTTCGGCCCATGCCCAAGAAACCCTCGATAAAATTGTGGCCGTTGTTGGCGACAAAATCATTTTAAAATCGGAAATTGACAATGCCCTCTTGGAAATGAGCAAAGACATTCCCGAAGGAGGTGAAGAACAATTTCGTTGCGATATGATGCAACAGTTCTTGATTCAGAAAGTAATGATTGAACAAGCTGAACGCGATAGTGTGATTGTTTCCGACGATGAAATTGAAGGACAACTCAATAACCGTATTCGTTATTTCATTTCGCAATTTGGTTCGGAAGAAAAGTTGGAAGAAATGGCCGGCAAATCGGTGTATCAGTTGAAAGATGAATACCGTCAAATGTTTCGCGATCGCTTAACCTCCGACCGTATGCAACAATCCATTCTCTCGAATGTGAAAATTACGCCTATAGAAGTAAAAGCCTTTTACGATAAGATACCCGCTGACAGTTTGCCGTTTTTTCCTTCCATGTTAGAAGTTGGACAAATTGTATTTAAGCCCAATGTGAACAAAGAAGTGGAAGCTTATGCCATTTCGAAATTGGAAGAAATTCGGGCCGATATCATTAGCGGAAAAGTTTCCTTCGATATCATGGCCGGTATTCACAGTCAAGATCCGGCTTCGAAAGACAATGGCGGTGATTTAGGTGTTCAAGGTCGCGACGATTTAGTGCCTGAATTTGCAGCTGCGGCTTTCCGTTTACAAAATGGTGAAATTTCGCCGATTGTAAAAACTAAATTTGGTTTTCATATTGTACAAATGGTGAACCGCCAAGGCGAAAAAGCCAAGTTGCGTCATATCCTTATCAAACCGCTCATTACGGCCGATATGGTGAAGGAAACCTTGAGCAAAGCCGATAGCGTTCGTGCGAATTTAATTTCAGGTAAAATGCGTTTCTCCGAAGCGGTAGCCAAATACACCGCCGACGATCAAACCAAAATTACCGGTGGTATGTTCACCGATCCACAAACCAATGGCTCGATGATTACCCCCGATTTACTCGAACCTTCGGTGGCCTTATTAACGCACGATATGAAACCCGGGGAATTTTCAAAACCCGAAGAATTTACCGACCAACAAACTGGCGACCGTATGGTGCGAATCATTTTTTTGAAGAACCGCACCGAACCCCATCGCGCTAATTTACGCGAAGATTATAGCCGCATTCAAATGGTGGCCCTGGAGCAAAAGAAAACCGACGTGTTGCAAAAATGGATTAAAGAAAAATTATCGAATTTCTATATTCAAATCGACGACAGTTTTTCTACCTGCGAAAACTTAGACGCATTCCGAAAAAAAACAGCTAAAAAACCATAATCTAATTTATGTTTCAAAACGATGTTGACGCCGCTCGTGCGCTGAAAGAAAAATATGCCGCGTATAAACAAGAAATTGCGCGGGTTATTGTTGGACAAGAAGCGGTGGTGGATGGCACCCTCATTGCTATTCTTTGCAACGCGCACTCGCTCTTGGTGGGGGTTCCCGGCTTGGCCAAAACCTTGTTGGTGAATACCATTGCTCAAGTACTCGATTTGAATTTCAAACGCATTCAGTTCACGCCCGATTTAATGCCCAGCGATATTACCGGTACAGAAATTCTCGATGAACATCGCCACTTTAAATTCATGCAAGGCCCCTTGTTTGCCAATATTGTTTTGGCCGATGAAATTAACCGTACTCCGCCGAAAACGCAAGCCGCTTTATTGGAGGCCATGCAAGAACGTCATGTAACCATTGGTGGACAAATGCACAGTTTGCCAAAACCGTTTTTTGTATTGGCTACGCAAAACCCCATTGAACAAGAAGGAACTTATCCTTTACCCGAAGCCCAACTCGATCGTTTCATGTTTAATATTTGGCTCGATTATCCATCGTTCCAAGAAGAATTAAACATTGTAAAATCAACCACCAACGATCAAAAGGTGACACTCCAAAAAATCATGTCGGCCGAAGAAATTATTTATTTCCAACACTTGGTTCGCCGAGTGCCTGTGCCCGATAATGTAATGGAATATGCGGTAGGCTTGGTACACAAAACACGTCCAAACGCCCAAGGTTCCGATTTAGCCCGCCAATACATTTCTTGGGGTGCCGGTCCACGTGCCTCTCAAAATTTAATTTTAGCCGCCAAGTGCCATGCTTTATTGCAAGGCAATTACTCGCCCGATATTGCAAACATTCGCGCTGTGGCCTTGCCTATTTTGCGCCATCGTGTGGTACGCAATTACAAAGCCGAAGCCGAGGGACTCAGCACCGAAAACTTGATTGAGAAATTGTTTTAAGAATATGCCTTGATTTGCCTTGGGTATATTAATTTTAAATAAAAATATACCTATGGAAAACCAAGATATTCGCTGGCAACAACGTTTCGCTAATTATCAGAAAGCCTTAGCCAAGCTTAATGAAGCTGTGGTTAATATCAAACAACGATTTGGTATTAATGATGTACAAGCAATTTCGAGCGATTCGTTTTTAGATGATATCATCAAAGAGGGCATCATTCAACGCTTTGAATACACCCACGAATTGGCGTGGAAAGTGATGAAGGATTTTTTGAATGAAGCCGGCAATAACAATATCTTCGGTTCGAAAGATGCCACACGCGAAGCCTTTACTTCCGGCTTAATTACCGATGGCACTTGTTGGATGGATATGATTCAAAGTAGAAACAAAAGTTCGCATACCTATAACGAAGAAACCGCCGATGAAATCTTCATTAAAATCATGTTCGATTATCATCCGCGCTTCCTTGAATTTGAACAAGGCATGCTCGCTCGATTAAATTATTAATTATGTTTGGACTTTCGGCCGATACCCTGATACGTATTCAAACGCTATTTGAAAAACAGCCCTTGGTGGAACGAGTTGTTTTGTATGGTTCACGTGCCAAAGGCAATTTTAAACCCGGTTCCGATATTGATATTACGCTATTCGGTGCACAACTTACACTCACCCAATTACACCAAATTGAAAATGAACTCGACGATTTAATGTTGCCGTATCAATTCGATGTTTCGCTTCATCATCATATTCAACATGAAGCTCTTTTGCAACATATTGAACGGGTTGGACAAGTGATATATATGAGTGAACAGTTACAGTAAGCAGTAAGCAGGGTAATACACCTCTGTGAAACACCACCATAACTCTTTGATAAAATAGAATATAGAATACTTTCATTCAAAGAATATTATTCATTCCTCGTTTGAGATGCCGACTGCGTCGAACATCTCGAACAGCCTACGGATTATATCTTATCATCGTAAAATCATGCGCATCTTAGTTCAGACAAAAGAAAAGCTGAACAACGTTCCGAACGATCAAAAATAGCCGTGATTGGAGCAAGGTGCCATGCACCGCGGAAAGCACGACGGGTGCTGAAGAAAGAGAAGAAGATGCGCTTCAAAAAAAATTAAAACAAGCCGTTCACTTCGGCGTCTACCATGCTAATGACATTGGCAAGGTCGTCTTTATTATCGGCGAAGTTGGTTTTGTCGATATCAATCACCAACAAACGGCCATCGGTATAATGGTCGAGCCAGTTGTTATAATATTCGTTCAAGCGCTTTAAATAATCGAGGCGAATATTTTCTTCATACTCGCGTCCACGCTTTTGAATTTGTCCAACCAAAGTAGGTACACTAGCCTTCAAATAAATCAACAAATCGGGTGGATTCACTAAGGTTTTTAAGGTCTCAAAAAAGTTCTTGTAGTTTTCAAAATCGCGTTTGCTCATCAAACCCATTTCGTGCAAGTTGGGCGCAAAAATGTAGGCATCTTCGTAAATGGTACGGTCTTGAATCACCACCTGATTTCCTTTTTGAATATCCACCAATTGTTTGATACGGCTATTCAAGAAATAAATTTGCAAGTTGAAACTCCAACGATGCATGTCGTTGTAAAAATCGTTCAAGTAGGGGTTATTCTCCACATCTTCAAAATGGGGCGACCAATTGAAATGATGGGCCAAAATTTGCGTTAAAGTAGTTTTACCGGCACCAATATTACCGGCAATCGCAATGTGTTTAATTTGTTTTTTCTTGGCCATAAGGAGTGGGTGCGCTAATGAAATAGGGAACGAAAATACGTTGTATCGCTTGAAATATAAAGGGTTTAATAAAAATCAATCCCCATTTTTTTGCGGGCTTCGCTGAGGGTGGCCGAGGCACTGGTTCGGGCTTTTTCTTTACCCATTTTCATTACTTGTTTTAAGTAGTCGGTATTGGTTTGTAAATCCAAGGCTTTTTCGCGAATGGGTGCAATAAACTGCACCATATCTTCGGCCAATTGCTTTTTCATATCGCCATAGCGAATAGTGCATCCATTGAATTGTTCGTCGAAGAAGGCCACGGTTTCTGGGGTACTCACCAAACGCATCAACTGAAAAATATTTTCAATATAATCGGGCTTAACCGAATTGGGTTCGCTGGGGCCTTGGTCGGTTTTTGCCTTCATAATTTTCTTACGAATAGCCTCATCGGAATCGGCTAAATACAAGGTGGCATTTTCGTTTTCGCTTTTGCTCATTTTACCGGCGCCATCTAAACTGGGAATCTTCACGAGTTGTTCCCCAAAATTGAAACTTTCAGGTTCAGGGAAGGTTTCGCCATAACGGTGATTGAAGCGTTGCGCAAAATTGCGGGTCATTTCCAAGTGTTGTTCTTGGTCTTTCCCAACGGGTACTTTTTGTCCTTTATGAATTAAAATATCGGCCGACATTAAAGTAGGGTAGGTCAATAAACCGGCGTTTACATTATCGGGTTGACTCCGAGCTTTGTCTTTAAACGAAGCCGTTTTTTCCAATTCCCCTTTATAAGCCATCATATTCAACATCAAATACAATTCCGGAATTTCAGGCACATCGCTTTGAACGTACAAGGCTACTTTTTCAGGATCCAAGCCACAGGCCATATTTTCAGCCAATACGCGATACACATTGGGGCGCAATAAAGCCGGGTCGGGGTGGGTGGTTAAAGAGTGATAATCGGCCACAAAAAAGTAGCAAGGATATTCCTCTTGCATGCGGATATAATTCCGAATGGCACCGAAATAATTACCCAAATGTAAAAAACCCGTCGAGCGAATACCGCTCACCACTATGTCCTGTTTCATGGTCCTTGTATTAAATGCGTGTGCGAAATTATTGTTTTTCCTGCATACCCGTCTATTACTTTTTTCTGTTTGCATTACCTAGTTCCAAAGAATTCCATTACATTAGAGTTCAAATTAAGCATATGGTCCTTGGAATATTAAAAGAGCCGGCCGGCGAAAATCGGGTATCGCAATTGCCTGAGTCCGTGAGCGCCTTAATCAAAATGAACGTTTCCGTGATGGTGGAACAAGGGGCCGGTGCCAACAGCTTCGCCGCCGATGCCGATTATGAAAAAGCCGGTGCGCAAATAGCCTCTCGACAAGACGTGCTCGCTAAGTCCGATTTTTTATTGGCCATCCACGCCCCACACGATTCCCCATCCGGAAAAATGCTCTTAGGGGTTTACCAACCTTTTTCGAATATTTCACAAGCGCAAACTTGGGCCTCGCAAGGGAATACGGTGTTTAGTATGGATATTATTCCACGTACCACCCGAGCCCAATCGATGGATGTATTGAGTTCACAAGCCAATATTGCCGGGTATAAAGCGGTTTTATTGGCGGCCACCGAATATAGCCGTTACTTCCCCATGTTTATGACCGCGGCAGGTAGTATTGCCCCGGCCAAAATGTTGATATTGGGGGCCGGGGTTGCCGGACTACAAGCTATTGCTACTGCCAAACGCTTAGGGGCTGTGGTGGAAGTGTTCGATACGCGTCCCGCCGTGAAAGAAGAAGTCCAAAGTTTAGGCGCCAAATTTGTGGAAGTAGAAGGTGCGGCTGATGCTTCGAAAGCCGGAGGATATGCCGTAGAACAAACGGAAGAGTATAAACAAAAACAACAGCAACGCATTGCGGAGAGTGCGGCTAAGGCTGATATAATTATCACGACAGCGCAAATTCCGGGTAAAAAAGCGCCCATTTTAATTACGGCCGATATGGTGCACAGCATGCGCAACGGCAGTGTGATTATCGATTTAGCCGCCGCTACCGGAGGGAATACGCCGTTCACCAAGAACAATGACACCATCATGGAAGGGGGTGTAAAAATTGTTGGGAATTCCAATTTACAATCTACCATGCCTTCCGATGCCAGTAAACTGTACGGCAAAAACATCATTAATTTTTTGAAGCTCATCATCAATGCCGATGGGGAAATAAACTTGAATTGGGACGATGAATTAGTCCGCGAAACCTGTTTAACCCACGACGGAAAAATCACCAATGCCCGTGTGGCCGCTTTAGTGAATGCGTAATTTACTCACCTTATTAAACTTCATTTTATGCAAGCTATTTTCGATTTCTTTTTGACACATTACGATATGATTACGGTGGTCATCTTATCGATTTTTTTAGGTATTGAAGTAATTGGTCGAGTACCCTCGGTATTACATACCCCACTCATGAGTGGGGCCAATGCCATTCATGGAGTGGTTATTATTGGCGCCATTATTGTATTGCTTGAAGCCGAAAGCAACGACTATCTCGTATTAACCTTGGGCTTCCTGGCGGTATTGTTAGGTACACTCAATGTAATTGGTGGCTTTGTTGTAACCGACCGTATGTTGCAAATGTTCAAAAAGAAAAAATAATTCAATCCCCTGTTTATGCAAGAATTTATTTTAAAACTCAGTTACCTTTTTGGTTCTATTACGTTTATCTTGGGATTGAAAATGTTATCGCATCCCGATTCCGCCAAAAAGGGTAACCTGGTGGCGGCAGCCGGTATGGGCATTGCCATCTTCGCAACCTTATTCTTTTACCACGATGGTCCATTGAGCGACAAAGCCTTGAATTTAGG
>JBPCSZ010000092.1:0-3443 GCA_051006655.1 Chitinophagaceae bacterium | reverse complement strand
TCGGCAAAAACTCTGAACCGATGAATATCCCGAACGTATGACGTTATGAAGCGATACGTTGTTCCAAATTTTAGGTGTTTGTTTATTTTGTAAGAAGCCGAAACATTGATGTTGCCCCGTCGGAAGGCACTGAGATATTGATTCCTGTCGTAACGATAAGAAGCTCCAAAATGCCATTTCTTTTTAAGGGTATATTCAATGCCAATTTGACTCCGTAATTGTACGTCGTTAGATTGGGCATAAACCTGTGCCAATGAAAAACACAAGACACTTAAAGCAAGAAGGATGCGTTTTTTAATCATCATCGCCGGTTACACCTTGGGTGTTTTCGTTGTTTTTGGCATAGTAGAAAATATTTACATAGGCTACATCGCGCAGGAAGTTGATGTTTTTAATTTCAATACGATGAATGGGTAAGCCGGTTCTGTTAATTAAATCTTGGGTCATTTCATCGCGCCGTTCGGGCTTAATTAAATCGATACGTTCGTACACAATTTCTTTGACGTTCTCGTGGGTTAAACTCACAAATTTGTCTAACATGAGAGTAAGCCCTAAAATAAAGACATTACAAGAAATTAGAATGATATAATTATCGTCTACGGTAGCCAAAGAATTGATAATACCTAAGGCCACACAAATGAAAAAGTATCCCATTTCCTTCACCGGAACGGTCACGGTGCGGTAACGCATAATGGAAAAAATAGCAAATAAACCGAAGGCAAATCCAATTTTAATTTTGGTGGTGCTCAACAAAATACAAATCAAAAAGTTCAATAAATTGAACAAGAAGAACGTGAATAAAAACTCTTTGTTTTTATGGGTGGTATAATAAATGAAGCGCACCAAAATAATAACGGCCAAGAGGTTAATACCAAAGCGCGTTATGAGTTCAGTATAATCGGTGGCTGCTTGGGCAACCGAGGCACTATCCATAAAGCCATCCATCGATTCTGCGTTTTTTATTGAGTCTTTAAACTGTTTAATGATTTGTTCCGTTGTTTCCATAGGGGTGTTCTAGTTTATAAATGTTCCGTAAAATCGGATTGAAATTGTTGTGTTTGATTTCGGGGTATAGCATCGATACGCCAATGGCATATTTACTGAAGCCGCTTGGGCGAATGCCCAACGATTTAAGTACCTGAACGGTATTGCTAAAATGATTCGATTTTCCTTGTTTCACCTCAATAACAACAATATCGTTTAAGGCTAATTTGTCTTTTCCATTTGAAAATTGTATGCCTAAGTCGATGGTGATACGTTCGGTGAAATCAATATTGGTTAAGGTAATGCGTTGGAATGAATTGCTTAATTTTTTCTCGATGGGTTTCTGTTCCAAGCGTTTGTACTGAATCAAATTGTATTCGTTTTCAGGAACTTCTTGAAACAAGTTGGCAATTACCAAACGTTGTTTATCGGTACGTGTGCCGTATAATTTTCGTTTGATTTCGTAGAAACACAAATGAGAATCAACATATTCGCGACAGCGAACCTTAACGCGATTGATACACCCATTGTGATGGTCTTTGAAAAACTGAAAATCGGGCGTGTCGAAGTAAATGGTTTTGTATTCGAAAATGCGCTTGTGGTCAATTTCCAACACCATTTGTTCCGCTTTAATCCCTTCAAGTACCAAGGCCAACTGCGCACGCGTCATGATGTACTTTGAGTCGATGCGGTTTTGTAATTTAACCCGGTCTAATTCAGCCAAGCTTACCGACTTGAATTCATTTAAAATCGATTCGATAGGATCCAAGTGATTTACATTTTAATTTTAAAATCGGGAAGAACTATTTCCGCCTTGTTTTTATCTACTTCGAAAGATTGTTTGATGACTCGCTTATTGTCGGTACAAGTATCACATTCTTCAAAAACCCAAAGTGTGTATTTCCCTTTACGTAAGCCTTCGAAACGGAAATATCCATTATAATCGGTATTTACATCATCTATAACGCCGATTTGATTATCGGCATTTAAAAAAACTTTTACGTCGCCGGTATACCCTTCTGCTTCCAATACATTCGATGGGGTATAATCGTACACATAAACTCGACCGCTAACCGTGGCTAAGCCTCCATAACCGGGTTCTTTTTTACATGCAGAGACCCCTACAAACAATAAAATGACCGTTATTAAACGGATGAAATTTCTCATGATGCCCCAATATACGATACTTAACGTAAAAATAATAGTTTGGCATCCATTTATTTTTACAAATAGATTATATAATGCGATGAATCGGTCTGATTTACCAACTAGTTTCCGTGTTTTTGGTAACGGTAAAGACGCGTGATAAATTAAATCCGAATTGAATTTCCCCTTTACCCCATGTTTGATAAGTGTCGGCAATAAAAGCACGTTCGTTCATACCACGAGCATTGGTTATGTGCAATTGGAATACATGTCCACCCGTTTCTATGTCCATACCAATCGACAAAGGAAAGTATTGTACATTTTTACTGGCACCATACAAAATCGGGTAGGTATCGAAAATGAGGGCAGAACGGTTGGTGATTTTGATGCGAGCCCCTAAGCCCAAGGCCAACATGTCGTTTTTGTCGCTGGCCAAGTTTACCATGTTCCGATGCACCAAGGTTGGTGTAACTTGAAGGGTTAAATTTTCACTCATTTTACGTCCTACAATCAGTTGATGGTAATAGCCTAAGCGATTTGAAAAATAATCGATGCGTGGGTCGGGGGCTGCTATTGTATAAAGGGTTGCACCGGATACCCAAATGATGGAAACAGGAAAGGCTTCTTTCCCTTTTCGTTGATGGGCTAAGCGGTATTTTACATAGCCATCGAATTCTTTTAAGTAGGTGCTTCGCCCAATCCCTATGGTTAGATTTTTGTGGATACCATAATCTAAGCCCAAACGCATGGACGCTTGATCGAGTCCGAACATATCTTTCAATCCGCCTTTCAACATGCCAAAACGATGCAAAATACGAAAATCCAATACGCCTTTTCCGGTCATCTCCATCGAATGCCCATTGATAACACGGTTCGATTTGAAGGCATTTTTTACATATTCGCGTTGTGGTGCTTCTTCATTGAGTAAGAGCAACATCGTGCTGTCTTCTTGGGCGAATAATGCATTCGAAAGGAAGAAAAAAGCAAGGAAAAGGCGGGTTAATTTATGCATGAAGATGGCTTATTTAGTGAATGCTTCCATGTTGGCTTTTACATGAATTAGAACTTCCTTGGCAATTTTATCTTTTACCGCTCCCGGAATGGCAATTTGATAATCGCTTGGGGCTACTTTAAATCCGCCTTCCAACATCACTTGGCCTTTGTTGTTAACACTAATACGGGCTTTTTCTTTGATGTCTTTGGTAACGCCATGCATGGTGAGTTTACCCTCCACATCAATAGGAAATACGCCTTCTTTGTTGAGTTGAGCGGCAGTAACCCCATTAATTTTCCCTTTGAATATGGCCTTCGGA
>JBPCSZ010000091.1:0-5161 GCA_051006655.1 Chitinophagaceae bacterium | reverse complement strand
TTCTTCACGCTATTTTTCTCAGGCCGTTTAGCCCAACATCTTCCCCGCTGAGGTCTCCCGAAGGGGACTCAGCGAGGAAGGGAGATTTGAGTTTAGAGAAGCCCTTGTTGGTGTTATTCACCAACAAGATTCATTAGTTTAATCAAAACTATGCCTTCCACTTTTTTTAAAAAAAGTGGAGCAAAAAACTTCGGCTGTCGAAAAATAGCTAAAAATGCCAATTTTTATCGGAAATAAAAAAGCTATGCATCTTCATCGCTTTATTCAACTTCGGTAGATAGAACCAAGCGGCCGTGCTTCTTTCATCGGGTTAATTGTGTTTTTATTTCTACGATAAAAATCGTCATTTTCTTCACGCTATTTTTCTCAGGCCGAACCGAGATTAATGTTGGTGTACCTGTTTGTTGTTTGCTGAAACTGTTCCCTGTTTTTATTTCTGTCGATAAAAATCGTCATTTTCTTCACGCTATTTTTCTCGGGCCGAGCCGAGATTAATGTTTGCAATGTATACTCTGGGGCTTAAATGAATGTTGATGAAAACAATATTGGCGAGAGACGATGGGGGAAAAAAGCGCCGAAACGTTTATAGTCGTTTAAAATGCCAACAATTCAATGTTGGTGAATTAACTTTACATAAATTCCATCTTATGGATTATCATCAATTTATTGAACGCAACCCGGAAGTTTTACAGGGCAAGCCAATTATCAAGGGAACTCGCATTGCCGTTGAATTGATTGTTCGTAAACTGGCAGCCGGCTATTCAATGCAACAATTGTTGGATGCCTACCCTCATCTATCGTTAAAACAAATTTGCGCCGCCTTAGAATTTGCGGCCGATTTGATTGCTAATGAAGAGGTGGAGGAAATAGCGTGATTATTTTAGATGAAAATGTTGAACAGTACTGGATTGATTTAATCAAATCGAAAGGGTATGACTATATATCTATTCGTGAACAGTATCAAGGGGTAAGCGATTTACAAGTTATTGAGATAGTCAAAAAATACCAAGGCATTTTAATTACGGAAGACAAAGATTTTGGGGAGTTGGTATTTGCTCATGGTATAAACTATGTTTCGATTTTGTTTTTACGTTACGATCAACCGCTCTTTGATCAAATTATGAAACCGGTATTAGAGGTGATTGAAAAATATCAGCATGGCCAAATGCTTGGATTTATAACTATTACCAAGAACAAAGTTCGTATTCGAAAAATTTAAAACATTGTTGGCTAGAGACGATGCGGGGAAATAAAATGCATGAACACGGATTAAATAAAGATTCGGGGATTCCGCGGATTAACTGCTACGCAGTTTGCTTACATAGCTTCCTTTTTTGAATGAAAAAAACAATTTCTGAGACGTAGGGGCACGAGCCGAGATTTATGTTGGTGTACCTGTTCGCTGTTCGCTCACACTGCTTACTGTCTTTCATTAGTTTAATCAAAACTATTCCTTCCACTTTTTTTAAAAAAAGTGGAGCAAAAAACTTCGGCTTTCGAAAAATAGCTAAAAATGCCAATTTTTATCGGAAATAAAAAAGCTATGCAGCTTCATCGCTTTATGCATCATCGGTAGATAGAACCAAACGGCTGTGCTTCTTTCATCGGTTTAATTGTGTTTTTATTTCTACGATAAAAATCGTCATTTTCTTCACGCTATTTTTCTCAGGCCGAGCCGAGATTTATGTTGGTGTACCTGTTCTCTGTTTGCTGAAACTGCTTACTGTTTTGCTGATTAATGTTTCGGACGCTGAAAAAATAGCCCCGGTTGTAGTGGAAAGCGCTCCGCTCGACCCTTAGGGCGGCGGGGCCTTGGAACGGAAAACGGGACGGGTGCCGAAGAAAGCGCCTTCGCTTGGCTTCAAAAAAATTACAAATCATCAACAAATCCTATGGCTTCGGCTTATGTTGCCGTTGTACCTTTGTGAAAATTTTCGTGTATGTCTACCGCATTAGAAAATGCCATTTACGTGAGCGACAAGGCGAAGGCAAAGTTGGAGCAATTGATGCACGACGCCGGGGCCGACGATTCGTATTTTGTGCGCGTGAGTGTGGTTGGGGGCGGTTGCTCCGGACTCAGCTACAAGCTTGATTTTGATACCGATGTGCAACCCATGGATCAAGTGTTTGAAGATAAAGGGATTAAGTTGGTGTGCGATTTGAAGAGTTTTTTATACCTCGTGAATACGGAGTTGGATTTTAGTGATGGACTCAATGGCAAGGGGTTTAATTTCGTGAACCCCAATGCCAGTCGCAGTTGTGGTTGTGGCGAAAGTTTTGCTGTTTAAGCATTGGCTATGTTTCCCGCTTCGCTCGATACCACCAGTAAACTCGTTTCGTATGCTTTAATGGCCTTCGCTGTGGCCATGACGGTAACGATGTATAGCACTTTCGATGAACATTGGACATTGCTTATTTTGCCCAATGCTATTTTGCCGGTCATCATTTTATTTACGTGGTTATATTCCCCTTATGCCTATTCGGTTACCCAAGATGCCGTGTTGGTGCACCGTAAAATGGGGAATTTTACCATTCCCATTAAGGACATTAAAGTTGTAAATACCCTCGATAAGAAAGCCATGGGCTGGCCCGTTCGTTTGATGGGCAATGGGGGTTTATTTGGGTATACGGGTTGGTACACTTCATCGCCACAAGGACGCATGCGTTGGTTTGTGCGCCAACAAAAAAATTATGTGGTGATTATTATGAACAATGAGCGCAAATATGTGCTTTCGCCCAATGAACCGCAAGCCTTGGTGGATGCTATAACGCCGTTTATCGGGGCGTAGCGATTATCTTTGTAGGCATGAGATTATGTATGATGATGATGGTACTGCTATTCGGTACCCTCAGCACTCGGGCCCAATGGGGCTGTCCCGACCCGCAAGCCACTAATTATTCCGCTTCGGCCACCCAAAACGATGGCTCGTGTTTATACAACAATACCGCCTATACCTTGCCCCTGCGCGATACGCTGGATACCTTGTTGCGCGAAGTGAGTGGTATGATTTACCGCAACGGCAAATTGTATGCGCACAACGACAGTGGGAGTCCCAATGTATTATACGAAGTAGATACCGCCACGGGCGCGATTACCAAAACCTTGATTTTGGGCACGAAAACCAATGTGGATTGGGAAGACATTACGCAAAATGGCACACATATTTTTGTGGGCGATTTCGGGAATAATTTAGGCAACCGCCAGAACTTGGTGATTTATAAATTTCCGGCCACTTGGTTAACGCAAGCGGGAACCACGGTTACCATTCCCGATGCACAAATTGAAAGTCTACATTTTTCGTATCCCGATCAAACCAGCTTTTCAAATAATGCCAGCACGCGTTTCGATTGTGAAGCCATGGCTTGGCGCAGTAATGCCTTGCATTTGTTCAGCAAGAACCACAGCGGTGGGGCTTGTTACCATTATAAATTACCCGATACGGCGGGCACGTTTGTGGCCACTTTGTTGGACAGTTTGAATACGCAACAATATGAAATTACCGCTGCCGATTTTGCTTCAAATAAGCAATTGATGTTGATGGGGTATCAAACTACGGGACTCGCCTATTGTGCGTTTTGGTATATCTACGATTTTTCCTCGGCCGATTCGTGTTTTAAAACGGGCAATAAACGCCGCATCGATTTGGGTTCGGCTATTTTGAACGGACAAGTAGAGGCACTTTGTTTTAGCGATACTTCGGGTGGTTTTGTAAGCAATGAACGTTTTGTGTATACCAATCCACCGGTGGATGTGCCCAATCAACTATACCGTTTCAGCACCAAGGCCTGGTATCCGTATGTATACCCGAATGGGGTGAGTGAAGTGGTATTTTCTGAGCCAGGCTATAATTTGCACGAACGTGAAATTCAGTTAATGCAGCCGGGTGTATTGCAAGTGTATTCCATGAGTGGACAATTATTGGAGCGGATTAGTGAAGGGAAACGCGATTTGAATTTGCCGGCGGGGACCTATATTTTTCAATGGCAAGCACGGGGCAAGGCACCGGTGAGCGAAAAAAAGGTATTGCGTTAATGGAAGAACAATCCAACGCAAAACCGCTTGTTGGCGTCTTGAAGACGTCCGCATATTTTATCCCCCAAAATATGTTTTTACAACCAATGCCATCACTCCTTGTGGGTGATGGTTTTTGTTTTTATAGTTCAATGGGTAAGCATCAAAAAAAGGAGACAGGACATGGATAGTGTAGGAATACCCATCAATAAGTTTGTGAGTTCGCAGGGCATTTGTTCGCGTCGTGAGGCCGATGAGTGGATTAAGCAAGGGCGTGTTACCATTAATGGGAAAGTGGCCAAGCTGAGCAATCGGGTGAAGGATGGCGACAAGGTAACGGTGGATGATGAATATGTGGGCAAGAAGAAGCCCGGCGCGGCGGAGAAAGCCTTTACGTATATGTTGTTCAATAAACCGGCGGGACTCACCACCACCACCGATGAGCGCGATAAGACCAGTGTTACGCGGTATATAGGCTTTCACAAGCGTATTTTCCCGGTGGGCCGTTTAGATAAAGATTCGGAGGGATTATTGATATTAACCGATGATGGTGATATTGTAAATAAGATATTGCGGGCCGGGAATCGGCACGATAAAGAATATGTGGTGGAGGTGGACAAGGCCTTGACGCCCGATTTTTGTTCGCGCATGTCGGCCGGAATTCCCATATTAGGCACGGTTACTTTGCCTTGTGTGGTAAAGCAGGAAGGCGGGCGGAAGTTCCGCATAATACTTCAGCAGGGCTTGAACCGGCAAATACGGCGGATGTGCGAGCATTTGGGGTATAAAGTGAAGCGATTAACGCGGGTGCGCATCATGCATTTGCGATTGGAGGGCATCAAGCCGGGGGCATACCGCCTTATGACGCCGGTGGAATTAAAGCAATTACAGCAGTCTATAGCGACTTCGGTATCGGAGGACAAGAAAAAGGCATAAAAAGAAGGGATTTACTTTTTGTATTTTGGGAAAATCCGCTTACCTTCGTGCTCCTTTCCGTTCGGGAGGTAGTTCAGCCCGGTAGAATATCTGGTTTGGGACCAGGGGGTCGCAGGTTCGAATCCTGTCCTCCCGACAAAATAAAAAGCTCCGAAAGCAATTTCGGGGCTTTTTATTTTGTCCCTGTTCCCTCGCTCTGTTGCTCGCACTTAC
>JBPCSZ010000090.1:0-7580 GCA_051006655.1 Chitinophagaceae bacterium | reverse complement strand
ATATTGGTGGTGGCCGTTGAGCCACTACCATATACGGTTGAGAATAATATCGTATTTAAATTGCTGTTTAAGGCTGTAATAAATTGTGGACTATTCGGGTTGGAATATACCCCGGCTGTTACCGGATATGCTCCCATGGTTTGTCCCATAATATACACCCGATTCGAATCGTCGGTTTGTACCCCATACACTTGATCGTAGGCATTGGTGCCTATAAAAGTACCGGCTACTAAGCCGAGCGTGCTATAATTAAAACGCAATAAGAATCCGTCTGTAACACCCAAGAAATTTGGGTGCAAGGTGCCGGGCGTAACCGGGAAATTGCTACTCTCCGTACCACCGGCTACGTATAAAATGGCCGGATTGCTTTTGTCGAACGTTAGCACATAACAGGCATCATTCCCACTACCTCCCCAATAGGTGCTCCACAATAAATTGGAACAACTTGGATTAAATTCGAAAATCACCCCATCTTGTTGTCCACCTAAAGTGGCCTGATTCGCCGCTGTGGTAGGGAAATTGGGCGATGAGGTACTGGCCGCCACTAAAATATTACCGGCCGCATCCACTATCACTTCCGAGCGGGCATCATCACCATAGTTGTGTTTCAAACTGAATAAGGAAGTATAAACCGGTGTAATGTTTTCGCCATCGGCGGCCGACCCTCCTATATAGGTTGAACCAAGAATGCCGGTGCCGGTGCTGTTGAATTTGGTTACAAACATATCGCCCGAGCCATTATACGTATTATCGAAACAGCCGGGACTCACGGGGAAATTCCCCGAATAGGTTCTTCCTACCACAATTAATTCGCCCAAGGCATTCACCACCATACTATGAGGTTGGTCATTGTCTACACCGCCTAAATACGTGGAATAAATTAAGGCATTTCCGGCCGCATTGTATTTGCTAATCGAGGCATCGCAACCAAATCCACCACCGCTAATACCACTTCCCCCATAGGTCGATTGAAAGGCTCCCGGTGTGGTGGGGAAATTGGCCGGAACATTATTCGCAATACCACCGGCATAAAAATTACCTAAGGTGTCGTAGGTAGCTGTAAAGCCCCAATTATCGGCACTCGAGCCGGTTAAGGTTGAGAAAATTAATACCGGGTCTATCACCAAGGGCACATTTTTATTATAGCCCTTCGGGAAGCGAAAACGGACACGGTCTTGTTTCAGTTCATATTCACAACGCACTTCTTTTTTCTCGCCATCAATAAATTGAAACGCATAAGGCGCTAATTCACTGTTCTCGCCCACACTGGTTTTAATTTTTAAATTTCCTTTGTCTAATTGCACCGACTCAACGCCACGATATGCAATTTGAATTTGATTAGCATCCGCCCCGGGAGCTACAACCCAATCGTATTTAATTTGACTGCCTTCCGAATAAATATGGGCATCAATGCCGGTATACATGTTTTTGTAATCCACCGACAATACCGGATGAATGCCCGTTTTCCAACGCGAAGCATCTTGCCCTAAGTAATAATTGTAGTAATGCGCTTGCGCTTTGTCGGTTTGAATATCGGCTTGTTTATTCGCCCCTATAAATTCCATATCGTACACATGGTATTTGAACGATTGCGCCATGGCTTGCGGATCGTTGTGCATTCGTTGACGAATATCGTGAAAGGCCGCTTCCAATTGCACAATCCGAAACATACCCGGCATCAGGTAAATGTTGCCATGTGGCGTGGTACCTCGAAACTGAAAATCACCTTCCCATTGTCCCATATTACGCACATACTCCACCGGCTGCTGATGGGCGGTGCCATGGGCTAAAACGCACAATTGGGAAAACAAAATCAGGGATAAATAAAATAGCCTTTTCACGTGCAATCGATTTAATCGTAAATGTACAAACATTATCTCGCTCAATAGTGCATAGATGAAAAAATTGGCCTATCGGTTTGTTTCGCACGAAAAACTGATTTTCCTCGTAATTTTGTACCCTCAATTGCTGGATATGTTAAAGACAGGAAACCCCTTAGTGAGTATTTATACCGAAATGACCCCTAACCCGGAAACCATGAAGTTTGTGGCGAACAAACTCTTGTATCCGAGTAAAAATATTGAATTCCAATCGGAAGAAGCGGCCGGGCCTTCGCCTTTAGCCAAAGAACTTTTCGGATTCCCATTCATTCGCGGGGTATTTATTGCCAGTAATTTCATTACCCTCACCAAAACGCCCGAAACCGACTGGAACGATGTGATTCCAAGCTTGCGCGAATTCTTAAAAGAATATTTGCAAGAAGGAAAAGCCATCATCAACGAAGAGGAAGTGAAGGCCATGGAAGAAAAGAAGATGACCTTAAGCGAGGATACCGATGTGGTGGTTCGTATTAAAGAACTCCTCGAAAATTATGTAAAACCCGCCGTTGAAATGGATGGTGGTGCCATCGCGTTTCGTAATTACGATAATGGCGTGGTATCCTTGAGTTTACAAGGTTCTTGCAGTGGTTGCCCTTCTTCCATGATTACCTTGAAATCGGGTATTGAAGGCATGATGAAACGCATGATACCTGAAGTGAAAGAAGTAGTGGCTGTGGCCGACTAAGTTGGAATTCTTCGTGCTACAGCGAAGCATTCACCGCTATTTTCTTTTTACCTTTGCATTCTATTATGCAATCGCTTTCGCAACGGCAACGCCTGCTCCAAAAGTTATCGCCCCAACAAATTCAACTCATGAAATTGATGGAGGTGCCAACCTTATATTTGGAAGAACGCATTCAAGAAGAACTCAATGAAAATCCGGCGCTCGAAATGGCCGATACCGGCGAAGACGATTGGACAGACACCGATTCCTTGCCGGAAAGCAATACCGATGACACCAACGACGCATCGAATGAATCTGATACCGATACCGATGCAGAACCCAATGAATTGAACGACGATTTCGATATCAACGATTTATTGCCCGGCGACGATGATGCCCCCGCCTACGCCACCAAAGCCGATTACAATCCCGACGATGAAGAAGCCCCGGCTTACCAACCATCCTTTCATGTTTCTTTCTACGAACATTTAATGGATCAGGTGAATGTGCTCAATCTCTCGGATATCGACCACGCTTTGGCTGAATTCATTATTGGAAGCATCGACGATAATGGCTACCTCACCCGCGATGTGCAAGCCATTACCGATGATGTTCAAATTCGGGGGAATTTACCCGTGAATGAAAACGATGTACGTCGCGTATTGGAACAGGTAAAACAATTTGAACCCGCCGGTGTAGCCGCTATCGATTTACGCGAATGTTTGCTGTTACAATTACAACGTAAACCCCTCGACGATACCAACCGCCATGCGCAAACCATGTTACGCCAATACTTCGATGAGTTTTCGCGTAAGCAATACGATAAACTGCAACGGAGTTTAGGCATCAATGAAACGGAATTGCGCGAAGCCATTAAACTCATTACCCACTTGAATCCGAAACCCGGTGCCGTTTTTGCCGATGGCCCCAGTTCGGGCGCGCAAACCGTAATGGCCGATTTTACGGTGGTGCAAGAAGGTGGACAATTGGATTTGCAAATTCATGGCCGAAATGCGCCCGAACTTCGCGTAAGCACAGCCTACCGCGAAATGTTGGAAACCTATGCACAAGGAGCACAACAAAGTAGAAGTCAACGCGAAGCCTTGCAATTCGTGAAGCAAAAAATTGAATCGGCTAAATGGTTCATCGATGCTATTGAACAACGCCGTAATACCTTGCTTCAAACCATGAGCCAAATTCTTCGCCTGCAAGAAGCCTTCTTTTTAAGCGGCGACGAAGCCAAGTTGAAACCCATGATTCTGAAAGATGTGGCCGATGCAACGGGATTGGATATTTCCACCATTTCGCGTGTGGTGAACAGTAAATATGTACAAACCGAATACGGACTCTTCAAGTTAAAGTTCTTCTTTTCGGAAGGCATGGCCAATAAAGAAGGCGAAGAAGTATCGACCCGCGAGGTAAAATCCCTTTTAGCCGAGCTAATTCAAGCCGAAGACAAGCACCAGCCCCTCACCGATGACCAACTCACGGAACGCCTCGCCGAAAAAGGCTATCCCATTGCCCGAAGAACGGTGGCCAAATACCGGGAACAACTCGGTATCCTTAAGGCCGGGTTGCGAAAAGCACTTTAAATGACTCATTCATTTACTTGAAATTGCATACTTTTGCGCTTTCTACAGCGGTATGTCTACCAACGAACTGTTTATAATTAAAGAAGGAAAGGTGTTTATTCCCGCCAATCAATGGTGCCCGGAACGCCTCATTGGTGAATGTAACGAGCAAAATGCCGAAACCGCCATTCAGCTCTTGCAAAACCAATTCAAGCCCTTCGCCGACGACCTCACTACCATTGAAACCGCGCTTCAACAAGAAGGCGATATTTTAAAACAAGCCGGCCGCATCAACCGAACGCGGAACAGCCTCTTAAAAGCAAAAGCCATTGGGCCCTACGAAGACGCTTTCCGTAAACTCGATGCGTGGGAGGAACAACTCAAACAACGCACCGAAGCGGTGATTGCTGAAAAAGAAGCCATTTGCACTCAGTTGGAAGCCCTTAGTCAAGAAAAAGATTTGAAGGCCGCCACCGAAACCTTGGCGAACCTGCAAAAACAATACAAAGCCTTGCCCTTATCGGTGCCCGATTTACGCAACGACGCCTTCCCCGAACGCATCGAAAAGGCCGTAACCGCATTCTTCGCCCTCAAGCAAGCCAAACACGATGAATTTGGACAAGAATTGATGCTGAATTTGTCGAAGAAAATGGACTTGTGCGAACAAGCGGAAAAATTAAAAGACAGTACCGAGTGGAAGAAAACCACCGAGGTTTTGTTGGCCATGATGGAAGAATGGAAAACCATTGGTCCAGTGGCAAAACACCGCTCCGAAGAAATTTGGCTCCGCTTCAACGAAGCCCGCGATCATTTCTTCCAACGCAAAAAAGAACACGTCAAGGAACTTAAAACCGAACAAGAGGCGAACCTCATTGAAAAGGAAGCCCTCGTGGCCAAGGCCGAAGCCCTTCGCGATAGCAAAGATTGGAAAAAAACCACTGTCCTTTTCACCGAATTGATGGATGCTTGGAAAAAAACAGGTCGCGTAGCCCAAGAAAAAAGTGATGAAATTTGGCAACGTTTTCTCGATGCGAAAAATCATTTCTTCCAACAAAAAGATGCGCACTTCAATGCCATCCGTACCGAACAAGAAAATAATTTCATTCGCAAATCATCGGTGGTTGAACAAGCTGAAGCATTAGCCCAATCGAACGATTTTGATGGCGGTACCCAAGAATTTTCCGATTTATTGGATACCTGGAAAAGCATTGGTTGGATTCCAAAAGAACAAGGCGATGCTCTGTGGGATCGCTTCTTCAACGCCAAAAAGCAATTCTTTGAACGCAAAGACGCTTGGCGCGATGAACGCCGTCAAACCCTTGGCGCCAATATCCGCGAACGCATTCAACGCAATCGCTCTTTCTTAAATAAAGTGAGTCGCGATTTACAACGCGAAGAAGATTTACTCTTCGACCTCGATGATCGATTAGCCAATTTGCCCGCCACCTTACGCTCGTACGAAAAACGCGAAGAACTCAACGAAACCAAAGAAGAAGTGACTCGCCATATCAACGAGTTGAAAAAGAAGGTGCAAGAAGTGAAGCAAAAAATTCAAGCCGACGAACGCGAATTGAATTTTATTTCACGGCCACCAAAAAAGAAAAACGACAAACAAGACGAGGATAAAAAATCGGAATCTACCGAACAAGATACGCCAACGTTGGCCAATGTTTCAACAGAAACAGTAGCGGTTGAACCTACCGCTGAAATAGAAGAACCTTCGAACAATACAACAGCAAGTCCCGAAACACCGGAAGCCCCTGCCTCCGATGATTCGTCTACCAGTACAGAACAATCCCCCCTTTAAAAAAACAACACAACAACTCACATCATGTCTCAATTAGTTTTTGATCGGATGAGCGAAATGGAACACGAACAAGTCGTGTTTTGCACCGATCCACACACTGGCCTTAAAGCCATTATTGCCATTCATAACACCACCCTCGGACCGGCACTCGGCGGAACCCGTTTGTGGAACTATGCCTCCGACGACGATGCCATCATCGATGCCTTGCGTCTCTCGCGTGGTATGACCTTCAAAGCCGCTATTTCAGGCTTACACCTCGGTGGTGGCAAGGCCGTTATTATTGGTACACCGGCCATGAAAAACGAAGCCTTCTGGCGTCGTTACGGGAAGTTTGTGAACTCCCTCAATGGTAAATACATCACCGCCGAAGACGTGAATACCTCGGCTTCCGATATGGAATACATCCACCTCGAAACCAAACACGTAACCGGTATCCCCGAATTCATGGGCGGTAGCGGCGATCCTTCTCCCTTCACCGCTTATGGCGTGTTCATGGGTATGAAAGCCTCGGCTAAAAAACAATTTGGTACCGATAATTTAAGCGGTAAAAAAGTAATGGTACAAGGGGTTGGTCACGTAGGGCAATACCTCGTTGGACACCTCGTAAATGAAGGCGCTATTGTATCGATTACCGATATCAACGAAGCCCGCATTAAAGAAACCATGGATCAACATAAAGTAACTTTCGTAAAGCCGGAAGATATGTTGAATGCCGATATGGATATTTATGCCCCATGTGCTTTAGGTGCAACCCTCAACGACGATAGCTTAAGTAAATTGAAAGCACCCGTAGTAGCCGGTGCCGCCAATAACCAGTTGGCCGATGAAGCTAAACACGGACAAATGCTCATTGAAAAAGGCATCGTGTATGCCCCCGATTTCTTAATCAATGCCGGTGGTTTAATTAATGTTGCCGGTGAAGCCTCGGGAACTTACAACGTTGAAAAAGTGAACAACGACGTTGAGAAAATTTATCAACGCGTACTCGATATTTTCAGCATGGCCGAAGAGAAGAAAATCACCACGCAAGCCGCCGCCATTCAAATGGCTCAAGCCCGCATCGACGCCGTAGCACAACTCCGCACACGCCGTTAATTTAAAAAAACAATTCAACAAAAAGACCGACATCATCGTCGGTCTTTTTTTTATTCATTGATTTGCCATCATCCTCAGCAGAAAATAAATGGACCGGCCTTAGAAAAATAGCGTGAAGAAAATGACGGTTTTTATCGTAGAAATAAAAACAGTAAACAGTTTAAGCAAATAGCGAACAGGTAATGCTAATCCTGCTCCGCCTCAGGCGGATTCTGTTAATCCTGTATTTGTAGAGAAAGGGCATGTCTTTTCTCTACAGTTATGATAATCAATGCTATTTTTCGAAAGCCGAAGTTTTTTGCTCCACTTTTTTTAAAAAAAGTGGAACGCATAGTATTGATTAAACTAATGAATCTTGTTGGTGATAACACCAACAAGGACTTCTCTAATACTATCGGTCCGGTGTCCTCACCGACCGAAACATTTTAGAAGCGCATCTGCATCCTTTTCTTCATCGGTTTTCCCGCTTTCCATGGCTACATGGTAGCCTATTCCAATCGGGGCTATAGTGGCATCGAAGGAACATTGTTCAGCGGGGGAGTTGATGTAAACGATGGTGCCGA
>JBPCSZ010000089.1:0-48664 GCA_051006655.1 Chitinophagaceae bacterium | reverse complement strand
AGCGCTGGCATCGCCATTTTTACATACCGAACGAATTTGATATTGATAGGTGGTGCTAACCAATAAATTGTTGGCTTTGAACCATTGGTTTGGTGTATTGGTAGCAACCGGCCATGTGTTGGTGCCCATAACCCTTACACTTACTTGGTAAATTGAATCGGATGTACCGCTCCAATTGATGGTAGCACTGTTACCGGTAATAGGCGAAACATTATTGATTACAGCCAAGCCACAACCCGAAGTAGTTGTAAACTGCCCTAAAACAAAATTACTGATATCGCCATTTTTACAAATTGAACGAACTTGATATTGATACGTAGTATTGGTGTTTAAGTTGGTGAGTGTACGGTTTAAGGTTGACGTAATGAACGGACCAGTCCATGTATTCGAATTTAGCGTTTTGAATGAAACTTGGTAAATAGAATCACTGGAACCATTCCAACTTACGTTGGCACTATTACCATAAGCAACAGGGGCATTCAAACTGGGCAAGCCACAACCGGAGGTCGTGGTGAACTGACCTTCTACCCAAACACTTACATCGCCATTTTTACAAATAGAACGTACGCGATAATCGTAGGACGTATTGATTGTTAAACCGGACATGGTTCTGTTCTTTACGGTTAAATTGGTATTTGAACCCCAATTAACGGCACTGGTCAGTTTAAAGCTAAACTGATAAATAGAATCAGCCGAAGACGTCCAACTTACTTTAGCACTATTGCCATTCACTATTGGCGCTTGCAATACAGGCAAGTCGCAACCACTGGTTGTGGTGAACGTGGTATTGGTATAATCGCTGAACATACCGGCAACACAAGAGGCTTTCAAACGCACTTCGTAGGTTGTACTCGCCGTTAAACCGGTGAGTACTCTACTGTTCAATGAGGTAGTAAATGCTGTCCATGCATTGTTGGTATTGGCCAAACGATATTCAATAACATATTGCAATGAACCGGCGGGCCATGAAACGGTAGCCTTATTACCCGAGGCAACAATATTCGTAATAGATACCGGAGCACAAATAATATTAGCCAAACCATTAGCCGGTTGATTCAAATTATAATTAAGGGCATCGGCACCGATTAAACTATAACCCGAGAAGATCACCGCCTTATTATAACCATAATTAGGCGATGTAAAGTTCGCTACAGCGGAAGCCGTATTCAAAGCAACACTATCACCCGCAATTAGATTATTCGCTACGGCAGTTCCGCTAATCCCGGTCGAGGTATTACCATCGAATACTTTCGACAAGGCCGTGATACCGGTAATGCTTACCGTACGTTTACTAATACTAGCCGTTAAAACCGGTTGAGTTAAGCTATAGTATGCCGCATGTGTACCGGTTAAAACATAACCTGAACATGTTACCGGCTTACCATTGCCGGCATTGCGATTATTGAATTGAGCCGATGGCGTACCACCTACATTCACAATATCGCCACTGGCTTTTCCAACTAAACTTGGAACACCTGTAATACTGGCATTGCTTGTTCCGTCGTACACTTTAGCCAAAGCCGAAATTCCGGTAATGGTTAACTGACGAGGATTTACGGTTAAGAACAACGTTTTAGTATCACTACCATATTGGTTATAGGCACTGATTTGTACGGGGTATACACCGGGTAATGCCGTGGCTGTTCCGCTAATAATACCGGTAGCCGTAGCAAAATTCAATCCGCTTGGTAAGCCTGTGGCCGCATACGAGGTAGGTGTATTCGTAGCCGTTACCGTATAGGTTGATGCTGCCGTTTTATACGTTACCTGATGGGTTAAATTGGAAGTAATTAATGGCATTAAATTACCACATGGCTGCGTATTCACCCAAATAGAATCGGTGATTGAATTACTACAAGTAGCATCCGATAAGGAAGTAATTATATACTGTGTAGAAATTACAGGATTTACAGAAATCAATTTCGGATTATTGGATGTAACCTGTGGTGCACCACCATTAATGGTATACGTCCAAGGAGCATTTCCGGTAAACGATAAACTCAAATTGGTAGAACCGCCTTGACAAATTGTAACATCGGCACCCAAGGAAACCGTTGGCAAAGCATTGATGGTGTTTACGGTAATTACCGTACTGGAAACACATCCATTCGCATCGGTAATGGCAACGGTATAAGTACCGGCTTGTACTGTAGCAGGACTATTACGAACTACGCCATTCACCGTGAAAATTTTTGTTCCGGTACCTCCAGTTCCACTGAATACTAAACTACCATTTCCACCGGCACAAACCACCGCATTGGCCGAAGCCGATAATACGAGTGCTGTAGGCTGTGTAATGGTGCGCACCAATTGCGACGAACATCCATTCACATCGGTAGCCACAATAGTGTAAGTACCGGCCGTGGTGGCGAATGGACTTGTTTGCGCAGTGCCATTCACGGTATAGGCAATAGTACCGGTTCCGCCGGTGGCAGCGAAGCTTAAGTTGCCATTCGCGCCATTACATAATGCATTGGTAGCCGAAGCCGTTAATACAACTGAAATTGGAGCCGTAATGCTTACCGAAGATACTGCAGTACATCCGTTAGCATCGGTAGCAGTTACTATATAGTTGCCAACCGGAGCCGACATATTACTGTTGGCGCTATTGCCATTTACCATATAGGTTATAGTACCTGTTCCACCGCTAGCTACAAAATTGATGCTACCATTGGTTCCATTACAAAGTGCATTAGTAGCCGAAGCAATTAAACTTACCGGTGTGGGTTCAGCAATCACCAAGGTGGTTTGGGCCGAACAGCCGTTCAAGTCGGTAGCCGAAATGGTATATGTTCCAACAGCAGCACTGTAAGGCGAAACGGCTGTTGTTCCATTCACTTGGTATGCCACTGTTCCGGTACCACCGCTGGCACTAAACAAAATTGAACCATTACTGCCATTACATAATGCATTGCTTGAGGAAGCTGTCAGTAACAAAGGCATTGGCTCATTGATAGTCACATTGCTCATTGCAGAGCAAGCGTTAGCATCGGTTCCAACTACGGTATAATTACCGGCAGGGAGAATATTATTATTTGTTGCCAATAAACCATTTACAGTATAAGTGATATTACCTGTACCACCTGAACCTGAAACAATCAATTCGCCATTTTGACCATTACATGGTGCATCAAAGGCACTAACTGATAAATTAAGCGCAGATGGTTCAGCAACCAACAACGAAGTTTGTACAGTACATCCGTTGAAATCGGTGGCAACAACCTGATAGGTACCCGCAGGAACACTCATGGGTGAAGAAGCCGATAAGGTATTCACAGTAAATGAAATAGGGCCTGTTCCGCCGATGGCACTGAAATCGATACTGCCATTGGAGGCATTACATAAGGCATCGGTTGAAGTAGCACTTAATACTATGGCATCGGGTTCATTAACTATTACTGTAGTTGAAGCGCTACAATTATTGGCATCGGTAACCACCAAGGTATACATACCGGCGGGTGCTGGATGCGGACTATACGTTGGAACATTGTCTACACTGAATGATAAATATCCGGTTCCGCCAGATGCGTTCAGCATCATAACACCATCAGCGCCGTTACAAAACGGACCATAGACTGTTGCCGATACCGATAAAGAACTAGGTTGACTTACCGTAACGACAGTTTCTGCTGAACATGCATTGGCATCGATTGCAGTTACCGTAAAGGTGCCTGTGGAAGCAGCATATGGAGAAGTAGCAGGTAATCCGTTCACCAAGTATTGTACAGTGCCTGTTCCACCGGTAGATGAAAATTCAATACTACCATTTTGACCATTACAAAGTGCATCGGTGGCAAGGGCCGTAATATCTAATACCAAAGGTTCATTGATAGTAACTGTGGTTTGAGCCGAACATGCATTGGCATCGGTAGCTACTAAATTATAAATACCGGCTGTTCCAACAAATGGTGTGCTGGCTGAATTGCCATTTACCGTTACTGAAATTGTACCATTTCCACCTTGGGCAGAAAATGCAATTTCACCATTACCGCCATTACACAACGCATCGGTTGAGGTAGCTGAAATTTGAATAGCCGCAGGTTCGTTGATTGTAACATTCAACAAGGAAGTACAACCATTGGCATCGGTAGCCATTACGGTATACGAACCGGCTGTGGCCGTGTATGGACTTGTTTCTGAAATACCATTTACGGTATAAGTCACATTACCGGCACCACCGGTACCTATAAAGTTGATAGTACCATTACCGCCAAAACAGGTGGCATCGGTAAGGGTGGTATTCAATACAATAGCACTTTGTTCACTGATGGTTTCGATGGTTTGAACCGAACATCCATTGGCATCGGTTACCACGATAGTATAAATTCCGGCCAATGTGCTGAAAGGATTCGTTACAAAATTACCATTAACGGTATACCCGTAATTACCGGCACCACCGGTAGTGCTCATCGATAAACTACCATTGGCACCGTTACATGTGGCATTGTTTACAGTTACAGTTAAAGCCAACGCCGAAGGTTCACTTACAGCAACACTTGTAGTAGCCGAGCAACCATTTAAATCAGTAGCAACAATAGTATAAGTCCCCGCAACAACCGATGTTGGGGAATTGGCATAGTTACCATCTACAGTAAATTGGAAGAATTCAGCCCCACCAATGGCACTGAAATTGATTTCACCTAATCCACCATTACATCCGGCATCTATGCTTGAAGCCGTAACACTGATGGCACTCGGTTCATTTACGGTTATTACCGAAGAAGCAGAACATCCGTTGGCATCGCTGGCTATTATAGTATAAGTACCGGCGATGGCATTATAAGGACTTCCAACATTTGGATCGTTGTTGATGGTATACGATAAGAATCCATTACCACCCGAGGCTGAGAAATCGATGATACCATCACCACCATTACACAAAGCATCGTAAACCGTAGTGCTTATAGTGATTGCAGCAGGATCGATTAAGGTAACTACCGAAGAAGCAGAGCATCCGTTGCCATCCATCACCTCTATGGTGTAAGTCCCGGCAATGGCATTATAAGGACTGCTAGCCGGAAGACCATTCACGGTAAATGTCAAAGAATTTGTACCACCCAAGGCTGAAAAATCGATAATGCCATCACCGCCACTACAAAGCGGGTCACTCGCATTCACACTCAATGATAATACATCGGGTTGAGTAACTGTTAGTATATTTTGAGTTGAACAAGCATTAGCATCGATGGCCACCACAGTATAAGTACCATCGCTTACGCTGTATGGACTTGATGCACTTAATCCGTTTACTTCATACGAAATAGTACCGGTTCCGCCGTTGGCAGAAAACTGTAATTCCCCGTTACCACCATTACACAACGGATTCAACGATGAAGCCGTCAACATCAATTCCGTTGGCTCGGCAATGGTAACAGTAGCAAACGATGAGCAATTATTATTATCGCTTACACTTACCGTATAAACTCCGGCACTTAAGTTGCCGGCAATTTCACTATTTCCACCATATGGCGACCATGAGTATGAATAAGGTAATGAACCCCCTGTAACACTTACTTCGGCCGAACCACTTGATGCGCCAAAACACGAGGCATCAACCACATTTAGTACTGAAATGCTAATGGCATCGGGTTCCATTATGGTTAAAATGGTTGTAGCTGAACAGTTATTAAAATCGGTTACGGTTATGGTATAAATACCGGCACTCAAGCCACTAGCCGATGAACTATTGCTTAATGATGGAGACCATGAATAAGTATATGGCGATGTTCCACCTGTGCTCATGATATCGGCATAACCATCGGCGCTACCATAACAAGAAACATGAGTTACCGACGTTACATCGGCACTTAAAATACTCGGTTCTGTAAATTCAATTGTCGACGTTGCTGTACATAAATTGGCATCGGTAATGGTAATGGTATACACACCGGCCATCAAGCCACCGGCTAAAGCATCGTTTCCACCCAACGGTGACCAAGAATACGTATAAGGTGCAACACCACCGTTTGCGGTTGCCGTGGCAGAAGCGGAAGCGGAACCATAACAACTAATGCCGGCAATGGATGTAATGGAAGCCGTGAACGGATTAGGTTCAAAAATGGCCACTGTATTCGAATTCGAACAACCATTACCATCGGTTACGGTAACGGTATATAAACCGGCACTCAAACCATTGGCACTCGACGCATTTCCACCTGCCGGCGACCAAGCATAAGAATAAATACCACTGCCACCTGTTGCCAAAACAGTAGCTGCTCCATTATTGGCCCCATAACAAGTAACATCGAAACTATTAACAAGGTTGATGACCAATGGGTCTGCTTCTAGCAAGGTTACACTGGCCGTGGCACTACATTGTTTACTATCGGTAACGGTTACCGCATAGGTGCCGGCATATAAATTATCTATTCCGGCGGTAGTAGCCGCTAAGCCCGTCCAAGAATACGTATAACCCGGTGTACCACCACTTATATTCGCTGTTGCAGTACCATTAGCACCACCATTACATGTAATGTCGGTGCCTACCAAATTAATACTTAATACGGCCGGTTCTGTAATACTTACAATGGTGTTAGAAATACAATTATTCGCATCAATTACGGTAAACGTGTAATCGCCGGCTATTAAATTGCTGGCTGAATTGGTTGTTCCACCGGAAGGTGTCCACGAATACGTATAGGGTGCAGTGCCACCATTCACATCCATTGAAACCATACCATCGTTTCCACCGAAACAAGATACACCCGTTAAGGTATTAACCGAAGCCGATAAAGCGACAGGCTCAATGATGCTTACGGTAATTGATTGTGAACACAAAGAATCGTCGCTCACTGTTACGGTATATGTACCGGCACCTAAGCCACTAGCGGTATTCGATGTGCCACCGTATGGTAACCAATTGTATGTATAGTTACCGGTACCACCTGTTGCAAAAACTACAGCGTCACCATTCGATCCACCATTACAAGAAACCGGTGTGGTTGAAACCAAGGTTGGTGTAATAACACTAGGCTGCGAAATTGAAACGACAGTAGTTACTGAACATAAACCCGCATCGGTTACTGTTACGGTGTATTCACCGGCCACTAAATTAGAAGCCGTTTCTGTGCTACCGCCTGTCGGTGCCCAATTGTATGTAAAAGGAGCAGTACCACCATTAATACTCACGGTGGCCGAACCATTATTTCCATCGTAACAGGTTACATTATTCACATTGCTCACCGATACAATTGGCGTTTCATTGGCACTAAAATTAACCGTTTCATTGAGTACACAACCGGTATTCGGGTTGGTTACCGACAAGGTATAGGTATAATTTCCGGGCGCACTCACAATAGCTTCAAACTTAGAATCGGTGGATGAAGTAGGTGTTACATTATTGTTTGTTGTATTCCAACTATAAGTATAATTAGCCGGTGGCGAGAAACGGAAAGACTGTGGCGTTGTTAACGTAGTTGTTCTACCATTCCAACCCGGAGCCAAGGCCCCTATGGTTTTAGTAGCATCTTGTAAGCCAATGGTTCGTGCTGTTGTTGCAGCACTTGAGGCGATATGTACTTCTACAATGCCGGTTGTTTCATATAAATGCAATTGAACAGTAGACAAAGCCCCACCGGAGTATTGCGCATAGGTACCCGATAATACAAACTTACGGGTAGGTGCAACACCTTCTGTCCAATAACGCAATGAACTGGTGGCAGTTCCAAAATTCATATCCGATAACATCAAACCAATTACATTACCCGGATTACCGGCATTGGGGAAGGCCGGTGAAGAGAAACTAAATTGACCTAATTGGCCGGGATTTGTTCCATAACCCGGAATAGAACCAAACATAACCAAACCATTGGTTCCTACGCCCAAATTATTAAAATTCGAACCAAAGAAATTATAATCGAATCCAATTGGAATTCCACCCCAACCGCCATCATCGAGTGAACCTCCCGAAAGGGGCGTTGTAGCAGCGCCTCCAGTTGCTAAAGTAGTAACACCCGTTGCCGGTTCGGTTGACGGATTATAATTGATTGTGTTTACACCAAAGTTACCGGCACTTAAATTGGAATATAATGAATCGCTAATTTGGCCCGGATAACAAAAACTCGATGATGCCACTGAAGGCGCTAAATTCACCCCACTAATTACCCCAATATTTTGTGTAAATACCGTTGAACATGATGCTGAGCTTACGCTCACGGTATAGGCCGTTGTAATACCCGGCGATACCGTAATTGCGTTACCATTGGTATTATTGCTCCATGCATAAATGGCACCCGGTATTGAATTGACACTCATGGTAGCCGAATCGGAAGCACTACAAATAAGTGCATTAGCCGGTGTTACCGATAATACAAGCGGATTAACATCAACAGCCACCGCCGTGCGAATACCGGCACAAGTTCCATTATTTTGCTCTACATAATATACCGTACTGCTACACATATCGGGTGTTGTAAACGAAGCGCCGGTATGAATGCTTGTTCCACCGCTAGCCGTGGTATACCAATTAAAAATAGACTCAGTACCTGAAGCTACTATAGAAGTTGTTTGACCATAATCGACAGTAACCGAAGCCGGCGAAACATTCGGGGCAACGGGTGATGCTATAATTGTTATTGAATCGGCACTTACAGCAGTTAATCCATTATTGGTTACCGATACATAGCCGCTCGTACCGGATGATACGATAGCTGTAATTTGAGTTGGAGAATTTACAACATACGAATTCACCGGTGTACCGCCAACACTTACGGCAGTGGCGCCAAATAAACCAGATCCGGTGATTACAATATTACCCACATTAGCACAAGCGGAGGTAGGCGTAACCGATGTAATAACCGTGTTTAATGGTGTAATATTCACCAAATAATCTTCCACCTCACCATATATACTTGGTGTACCGGTAGGAACAATATTAGCTTCTGTAGTTTCGAAATAGGAAACGCGCATACCCGTTGTACCGATATTGGCGGTAAGCGGAATTAAAATTGTACCATTATTGGAGGTAGGATTCACCGTTGATGCGGCTATATTGCCTGTTGAGTAAACCATTTCAGCCGGATTTTCGAAAATCCCATTCTGATTGAAATCAATCCAAACTTTGGCAGCACGTGCAAAATCGCCGGCACAAGATCCCAAATCGAGTGTAATAGGGTAACCACCTCCTTGCTCTAGGCTAGTTAATGCCCCGAGTGTGCGGTAATTACTATACAGATTCAAAACCGAACCGGGACCGGGGCCAACCGAAGCACAGTTCGAGGAATTAGAACCGGCATCAATAGTTACTCTCAAAATTTCTTCGTTAGCCGTGTTGGTGGCTGTTGATGCTGCATAACAATGATAGAAAGGATTTATGGTTACCCCAATTTCATTCGAAACACTGGTTAATGTTGAATTGGTACATGTTGTTACCAATCGGAACCATGTAGGTACACTAATTCCCGCAGCAAGGGTATACGATGATGTGGTTGCACCGGCCAAGGGAGCCCAACTTATGCTATCTAAAGAAGTTTCCCACTGATAGGTAATTCCAATATCGGTACTTGTACCGCTGGCCGTTAATGGCAATGCTGTACCCGAACAAATGGAAGATGACGTTGAAACGAGGGCCATTGGAGGTGTTCCCGTACAAGGAGCTTGTAATGTAGTACCTGAAGAAACTAAGGACCAATTACTTACTCCACCAACACCACAATTGGCACGAACATAAAAATCGTAGGCTGTAGTTGAATTTAAGCCCGAAATGGTTGTTGAATTAATCGTAGCAATATTGCTTAAAATAGTTCCATTCCCTATGGTAAAACCACTTGGTCCATACTGTACATCCCATTCAGTAGCTGTTGCACAATTCAATACCCACGATAAATTGGCGCTATTGTAAGTGGTTGAAACAACACTCAATAAACCGGGATCGGGACAAGCCGGTGGTGCCGCAATGGTTATAATATAATCTTCCGTTTCACCATAGGTTTGCGACCCACAAGGTGTAATGGTTGAACCAGGCGTATTATACGCTGAACGTACCCGTAAACGATGCTGACCGGCAGGTGGTGTACAAGCCAAGGTAATTGGAAACGAAGCTGTGGCATTGGCCGCCAATGTGGTTGAGGTAAAACCTATACGTTCACTGGCATCGAAAACACCATCGTCGTTATAATCAATCCATGCCGCATAATCTTGGTCGTATGCCCCGGCTTTTACTGAACAATTGTACGTTGAACTCGGCAATAAGGTGGTGGTGTGACTCGGATTAGTAGAGGCTGTATAATTTACATACGCACCACTACATGTTGTTCCAGAAACATTATTCAAGGTATTCAACGATACTTGTGCAATTAAATCGCCATAGGCACAGCTCCCTACCGGAACACAATAGGGTGCGCACAAAGCCGGATTATTAACAACTTGCACTAATGCAGGCGTGCTATATCCTGTACCATTACCGGCACAAGTAACGCCGCAACGATAGTATTTAGATGTGGTTGATGAGGTAGTTTGTGTGGATGCCGTTCCCAAGGCCGTCACATTGGTAGTAAACGCCAAATCATCGGCACTTTCCCACTGATAGGTAATACCCGATCCAACCATAGAATTTTGAATCGATAAATCGAAATTAACCCCCGAACAAACACTGGTAGCCGACGTAATGGTATTTCCCGGAACCGGAGTTCCCGTACATCCTTGTGGCGCCGGGGCCGTTATGGAAATTTCATCTAAGTACAACCAAACATCCCCGGTACTCCAAACAGAATTAAATCGAACATAAAAGGTTCCCGATGGTGGTGTGAAGCTTACCGTACGCGTGGTACATGTAGTTGCATTGGTATTCCCAAACGACGAACCCGCTACATCTGTCCACGGACCCGTCGAACTGCTTGAATACTGTACCTTGGTTGTTACACTATTGGCGTTTGCACCTGCCCCTCCCGAATAATTGATACATTTTGTTTGATATGATAATGTAACCAATGAACCTTGCGATGAATTTAATGCCGGCGACATAAAATTCATAGTTGGAAGTGAACTATAGAGATTATAACGGATTGAACCGGTTGTGGCACAAACAGAGGTAGTAGTACGTGCACCATTTCCCGACCAACCACTTGTTCCCGAAGCTAAAAAGTTGTAACTGTAACTCAACTGCGCTTGTGCTTGAAACGAGATCATGGTGGACAAGAATGTAGTCAACATAACCAAAACAACGCGTAAACATGCTTTTTTCATATCTGATTTTTTACATGGTTTTTTCTTTTCACCCAAGAAAAAAGAAATCTTTTTTTGTTTGTTATTAGATTTCTTAATCTATGTGAAGTCGTAAATATTGAAAAAATATTTGTAGTTTTTTAACTAAAACACGTGTTAATTACTAATAATTAGTTAAACTTATGTTATTTATAATTAATTGACAAACCTTATGAAATATAGCTAAAATTTATAACTTTCTCTTCGTAATGGGAAATTTGAACCTTTTATGGTTATTCACCTTCATATTACTATAATTTGTCGTATTAATTCGAAGGCCCGAGGACAGAAAAGCTGAAAAAAGGGATTTCGATGAGGGGCTGCCGTGCCCGGCGGGCTTGGTGCCGAATCTCCCGCAGGTGGGGGAGATTCGGCACCGAAGCGAAGCGGAGCCCAAAGGGGACGGATATTGGCTGAGGTTTGTTAAAAGCCGACAGCCCCAAAGGCTTTATTTTAAGGTGATTCCGAAGACTTCCTCGGCGTGGCGGGTTATTTTTTCTTCTACTTCGGCTAAGGGTACGCTGCGACCCAATTCTTTTTCTAAACTGGTAACTTGCTTGTTTTGTATACCGCAGGGAATAATGAGTTGGAAGTAAGATAAATCGGTATTCACGTTGAGTGCGAAGCCGTGCATGGTAATCCAGCGGCTGGTACGCACGCCCATGGCGCATATTTTACGGGCCCGGTGCGGTATTTCGGCATCCAACCAAACGCCTGTTTCACCTTCACTGCGTCCGCAAACCAAGCCATATTCAGCCAAGGTGCGAATGATGACCTCTTCGAGGTTGCGCATATAGAGCACAATATCGGGTTTGAGCAATTCTAAATCGAGGATAGGGTAACCCACAATTTGTCCGGGACCATGATAGGTAATATCGCCACCCCGGTTGGTTTTATAAAATGAAATGCCTTTTTCTTTGAGGTACTCGTTGTTGACCAAAAGATTCTCCATGTGTCCGCTTTTACCCAACGTATACACGGGCGGGTGTTCACAAAGTAGCCAATAGCTTTGGGTTTGCTCCATATCGTCATCCAATTGGCCTAACTCGCGCGAACGATTGCGTTGCTTAATGTCTAAGTTTTCCTTCAATAAAGCTTCTTGTTGATCCCAGGCTTCCTGATACGGAATATGTCCCCAATGACGCAATGCAACCGGCAAATTCATGGTGCAAAGGTACAGGGCAAGTGTACTTCTAAGAAATAAAAAAGCCTGTTGATGAACAACAGGCTTTGTAAAGTATTTAAGAATTTACGACTACTGATAATAACGGCGTTCCTATGACAACTTGTTTTAGGATTGGCCCGAGAAAAATAGCGTTAAGAAAATGAGCATTTTGTGCGACAGAAATAAAAACATAATTAAACCGCTTATTGAAGTACGGTCGTTTGGATCTATCTACCGAGGTTCATTAACTTGATGCCGGTGCATAGCTTTTTTATTTCCGCAAAAAAATGCCTCATTTTTAGCTATTTTTCGAAAGCCATGAATTTTTACTCCACTTTTTTTTCAAGAAAAAAGTGGAAGACAATTATCAATACCTTATCACCATTGAATAGGTCGTAAACCTATTGGTTTATTACGCGGCTTTTTGTTTCTTCTTTTCGGCATATGCCATGGCAGCATCGCGCACCCAAGCGCCGTTTTCGTGGGCGGCTACGCGGGCGGTGATGCGTTGTTTATTGCAAGGGCCATTGCCTTTTACCACATTCCAAAACTCGGTCCAATTGATTTCACCAAAATCGTAATGACCGCGGGCTTCGTTCCATTTTAAATCGGGGTCGGGTAAGGTAACGCCCAAAATATTGGCTTGTTCCACCGTGGCATCCACAAAACGCTGGCGCAATTCGTCGTTGCTTTGGCGTTTAATTTTCCAAAGCATGCTCATTTCGCTGTTGGTACTTTCGGCATCCGACGGACCAAACATCATCATAGACGGCCACCACCAACGATTTACGGCATCTTGCAACATAGCGCGTTGGGCTTCGTTGCCCTTGCTCAAGGCCAACAACGATTCGTAACCTTGACGTTGGTGGAAACTTTCTTCCTTGCAAATACGCACCATGGCACGGGCATAAGGACCATAAGAAGTACGGCACAACATCACCTGATTCATAATGGCGGCCCCATCTACCAACCAACCCACCACGCCAATATCGGCCCAGGTTAAAGTAGGATAATTGAAAATGCTGGAGTATTTGGCTTTGCCGGTATGAAGTTGATCGATCATTTCATCGCGACTGATTCCTAAGGTTTCAGCGGCAGAATAAAGGTATAAACCATGTCCCGCTTCATCTTGCACCTTGGCCAATAAAATGAGTTTACGGCGCAGGTTAGGGGCGCGGGTAATCCAATTCCCTTCAGGCAACATCCCTACAATTTCGCTGTGGGCGTGTTGCGAAATTTGGCGAATGAGGGTACGGCGGTATTCTTCCGGCATCCAATCGCGGGCTTCAATTTTTATTTCACGATCTATTTTATCTTGAAATAATTGTTCTTCTGGCAACATGGCATTGGTTTATAAGATTACAAAAATAAGCGAATTGCAGTATTGGCAACTGTTCATTGCATAATTATTCTCTATGTATTTTCAATGGACTATTTTAAACAGATATCTTCGCAAAATGGAAAACAAGGAGCAGTCCAAACCAATACAGCAGTTAACGCCTGAACAGGAGCAAGAAATAATGCAATACGAAGAGCATTGGCGTCCTACGTTAGAAGAAGCGGCCTTGCGAGGGGAGTCAATAAAAGAAACATACGAGAAATTAAGACCATTGGAAGATTTGATGTAGAAGTAATTTCAGACAAAACACTCAACAAAAGTGTAAAAAATACCCTCAGCCTTTCACAACTTCTGTTTGTAATTTTAGCCACCATGTATGCCATAGTGGATATTGAAACTTGCGGACCCAAATACGCCTATGAACGGGGGCGTATCATCGACATTTGCATTTTGGTGCACGATGGCTTGCAAGTGGTCGATAAATTCTCGACCCTCATCAATCCCGAGTGCCATATCACTTCCTTTTACACCCAACTTTCGGGCATTACCAACGATATGGTGCGCGAGGCACCCCGCTTTCACGAAGTGGCCAAAGACATTCTATCGTACACCGATGGCAAATTGTTTGTTGCCCACAACGTGTCCTTCGATTATAATTTCATTAAAGATGAATTTGCCGCCCTCGGCTATCCCTACAAACGCGATACCTTGTGTACCGTGCGTTTGAGTCGGAAATTAATACCCGGACATAAATCGTACAGCCTGGGCAAATTATGCGATGCCCTGCAAATACCCATTTACGACCGCCACCGGGCCGAAGGCGATGCCGTAGCCACCGCTGTTTTATTCGACCGTTTATTGCAAGCTAAAGCCGGACACCCACAATACAAAAGCACTTCGGTGGCCCAGCTCATGAGCACCCGCAAAGAGAATATCAAGAAATACATTTTACAAAAAATTCCGGCCAGTTGCGGGGTGTATTATTTTCTCGATGCCGAACACCGCATTCGCTATATTGGCAAAAGCATCGATATGTATGCCCGCGCCGTGCAACATTTCAATACCGATATTAAAAAAACACAAAAGCTGCTGAACGAATTAACCAATGTGGACTTCGTAGAAACGGGCAGTGAACTCATTGCCTTGCTGTTGGAATCGGAAGAAATTAAAAAACATAAACCCGAGTACAATACACTCCGCAAACGCGATGTGTTTACCCACAGCATTGTATTGGAACGCAACCACACACTTGGCCATCAACTCCGCATTGTGCCCTTGCAAGAAGATGCCGATGCCATTCAATCGTTCACCTCGTATGCGGCCGCCCGCGAACGCCTCGATGCTTGGGTGAATGAATTTCGCTTATGCCTACATGCCTGCCATTTAAGCACCGGCGATAGTCCCTGTTTTAATTACCACATTAAAAAATGCAATGGCCTCTGTGCGAACGAAGAAAGTGCCGACGATTATAATCAACGCATTGAAAACCTCTTGCAATATACCGGCTACGATTACCCCGATTTTATGATTATCGATCGGGGACGAAAACCCGGTGAACAATCGTTTGTGTGGATCAAACAACACCGCTTCGCCGGCTATGGTTATCTCGATGAACACGATAGCATTCACACGCCCGAAGAACTGCAAAGTTTCTTGCACAATACCACCTATTACCCCGATGCCGACGATTTAATTAAAGGCTGGTTGCGCCAAAAACCACGGCGCATCGTACGCTTTCCGCCCCGATAATTTTCGTTGTATCTTGCGCCTTTAATTTTTTGCATTGAATAAACGCATAGGCATACTGGGAAACGGCAGTTGGAGCTCCGCCTTGGCGAAACTGCTCACCGACAATCAGCAAACCATTCATTGGTGGATGCGCAGTGAAGAATCGCGCCGTAGTTTACAAAACAACGGACATAACCCGCATTACCTCTCCATGGTGCATTACAACATGAACAAGGTGGTTTTGTATCACGATATGGCCCAATGCATTGCCGAAAGCGATATCATCCTCATTGGTATTCCCTCGGCGTTTGTGGAAGAAGTATTATCTACCCTGCCCGCCAATGCCTTCGAGAACAAATACATCCTCTCGGCCATCAAAGGCATTTTGCCCGGACGCACCCAATTGCTGAACGATTATTTGCAGGAAAAATTCCACGTACCCAACACGCATTATGCCTGCATTAGCGGACCCTGCCACGCCGAAGAAGTAGCCGCCGATAAACTCTCCTACCTCACCTTCGCCTCGGCCAACGAAACCTATGCGAAAGAAATTGCCACTTACTTCAACAAGCACAATTTGCATACCGTGGTGAGCACCGATTTATATGGCGTGCAGTATGCCGCCGTGCTCAAAAACATTTATGCTTTAGGGGCCGGTATTGCGCACGGACTCGATTATGGCGATAATTTTTTGAGCGTGTACATCACCAATTGCTTCTCGGAAATGCAACAATTCCTCGAAGCGGCTAGTCCCGATGTACGCCACCACTACAATACCAGCGCCTACCTCGGCGATTTATTGGTGACCTGCTATTCCTTGCACAGCCGCAACCGCACGTTTGGTAATTTCATTGGTAAAGGCTATTCCGTAAGCGCGGCCAAACTCGAACTCAATATGGTGGCCGAAGGCTATTATGCATCGCGCGGCATTCACGATATTGCGCAACGCCAACAATACCGCTTGCCCATTGCCGAAACCGTGTTTTCCATTTTGTGGCAACAACAACCTGCGGCCCTCGCCTTCCAACAATTAGAAGGCTTGCTAGTATAAGATTATTTTCTTTTTTTGAAGCGCATCGGCATCGCTTTCTTCAACACCCGTCCCGTGTTCCGCGGTGCATGGCACCTTGCTCCACCCGGGGCTATTTGTCATCGTCTGAATCTTTCTTCTTCTACGTCAACCTTTCGTAGAGCCAGGGCATGCCCTGGCTCTACAACAACTCCGAATTGCTTTTCCGCGGGCGGCCACGAGAGCACGCCCCTACGACCTCCGAAATGTTTTTTCGCGGGCAAATTCAATTCGCTCCTACCTAAAACACGCGCTTCCGCTTTCCCCCACGCGCACTGAAAGGGCTTGCCCTTCCTCTAAAACCTCAAAACCTCTGTGAAAACACCTCTAAACCTCTGTGATAAAATTGTATAGGATAAAGCCAGGGCATGCCCTGGCTCTACAACAACTCCGAATTGCTTTTCCGCGGGCGGCCACGAGGGCACGCCCCTACGACCTCCGAAATGTTTTTCCGCGGGCAAATTCAATTCGCTCCTACCGAAAACACGCGCTTCCGCTTTCTCGCACGCGCACAGACAGGGCATGCCCTGCCTCTACCTCATTTCCCCTTTTTTTTACAATACCAAGGCCATTAACCGCTGAAATTCCATTTCAGGCATTTCGGGTTTAATAATGTCCACCACGGCATCAAAGGCTTCTTGGGGGGCATTGGTTTTGAAAGCCCGTAAAATTTTTACATTTTCGGGTTCGCTTTGGGCGGGAATAATGTATTTGAGTGAAAGCAATAAAACCGGGAACTCCACCTTTTGCATGATGCGCATGCTGTTTTGCATTAATTCTTCGCCGGTAAAATTGGCCAAGAGTAATTGCTCGGTCACTAATTCTTCTTGCAAAATATGTTCGAGGTATTGGCTATGAAACTGCGTGAAGGATAAATAAAATCGGTGACCTTCTTCTTCCGTTTGCGTACCGTCGAGTTGGGCTAAGGCTTCTTCTAAGTTGTGTTGTATTTTCTCTAATCGTTCATGGTCGTCGAGGTCGTGTTGCGAAGCTCCAGGTACTTTTTCTTCTAAGGGTTTCAATAAATCGTTGTTCTCGGTGTGTAGGTGATGGGTCAATAAAAAGAACATATCATCGCCTAATTTTTTAAGCGCATCCACTGCTTGTAAATCGGCATAATTGGTTTTACCGGCAAGCAATGAAAACTGAGACAATATATGGCGCAAGCCTTTGTGGGAGGCGGCATACGATTTTTCTTGGGGTGTGTTCGACATGGTATGTTGAAATAAAAAATTAAAGAAGATGAAGAATATTCAAGCGCTTGGTGGCTGCGGGATATGCAGGGGAAGCCGGCCAAGGGCGAAGCGGAAGCGAAGAACTTGGCAGGCCGTAGCGAAGCGGAGCCCGGAGTAGCCCGAAAGTAGTTGAAAAAAGAGAAATAGCCGACAGCCCCAAAAGAAAAAAAGGCTTGTGTTTGCTTATTGTCTGTTTTATTTTCAATTTATTTGGTTCAAGTAAGGGCTTCTTGTTACTTTGTGGCTTCATACCAAACTCATGAAAAATATTTTAGTTTCGGCCGGCGTTTTATTAACCGTAGTATTCGCCACTTCGTGTAAAAAAGGCGTGGATGCTTGCGCTACCTTTAATAAATCGGCCTATGTAGTTGGCGATACTATTTTGTTGGATGCCGGGTGCAGTCAAAACGCTACCACGTATTTATGGCAACCACAATCGGGTTTGCAAATGTTAGGGAGTGGCAATGGAACAACGGAACGTTTTGTAGTACTGCCCTTAAGCGGTACCTTATCTAGAACCATTAATTTGACAGTTTCTAATTCGAAGTCGACACGCACGACCTCGAAATCGGCCGTAGTACTTTAAGGTATTATCCGCATTGAGCAATTGCCTACTAACCCGCTATACGTAGTATTCGAAATAAATTATTTCGAACCGTTTAAGCTTTGGTAGTTAGTGATACCGCATTTCAAGAATTTCTCGTAATCGCTTTCGGCGGGTGTATAACCGCGCGGTGTATTTAATACACGGTGGCTTACCGGATCAATTAAGGCATAGAAAGGTTGCGTGGCCGATTTGAAATCGCTCAAGGCCAAGTGAAACCATTTGTCGCCCACGGTGGTAGCGCGCTTTTTATCTAAAAACGGCGAATCGAAATGTTCGTTGGCGGGCAATTCAATTTGCTCATCCACATACAAGGAAGCAATAATATAATCGTCGCGCAAAATATTATTGATGCCCGGTTTGGTCCACACGTTTTCTTCCATTTTACGGCAGTTCACACAAGCCCAACCGGTGAAATCAATCATCACAGGTTTGTTTTGTTTCTTGGCTTCTTCCAAGGCATCTTCTAAATACAAATACACTTTCAAGCCTTTCACTTCGTGGGTGCGGGCCTTAGTCCCATTCGCTAATTTTTCTTCTTTATGGAAGAAGCTGTAAAACTTCGGTGGTGGGAATCCACTCACCAAGGCAATGTCTTTCCCGAAGAAATCTAAACTCAAATACCCCGCCAACACGATGCTCAAGGCGGCAATCACTTTCATGAATCCGGTGCTTTTGAAGGTGGGATCTTCTTTGAATTTGAATTTGCCCAAGAGGTATAAGGCCATCATGATGCACACCAGAATCCACAAGCCAATGAACAATTCGCGTTTTAATAAACCCCATTGTTTTACGAGGTCGGCATTCGATAAAAATTTCAACGCGAAAGCCAATTCAATGAACCCGAACACCACTTTCAATACGGTGAGCCAGCCACCCGATTTGGGTAAGGCTTTTAATAAATTCGGGAACATGGCAAAGAGCGCAAAGGGCACACCGAGTCCGATACCAAAGCCCGCCATAGCCGGAGGAATGAGTTTCGCGTTTTGAATATTGCCGAGTACTAAGCCTAAAATTGGACCGGTACACGAGAACGATACAATGGCCAAGGTCAAGGCCATGAAGAAGATACCACCGGCACTGCTCACGCTACTGCGGGAATCCACTTTACCGGCAATGGAAGCAGGCAAACTGATATCGTAATAACCGAAGAGGGAGAAGGCGAAGATGACGAAAACAATAAAGAACACGAGGTTTACCCACACATTGGTAGAGAAGGAGTTCAAGGCATTACCGCCCCAACCTAAAAACAAGAAAGGCAAGCTGAGTAAGAAGTATACCAAGAAGATAAAGAAGCCATACATAATACCGCGTTGCACGCCTTTGCGTTTATCGCCACTGCCTTTCAAGAAAAAGCTAATGGTCATCGGAATCATGGGCAAGGTACAAGGGAAGAACAAGGCAGCGAAACCACCTAAAATACCATAAAACAAGGCCGTTAAGGGTGAAAGTTCTTCTTTAGCTTCTTCGCCGCAATCGCCTACCGGTGTTCCGAAACTACCATAATCGCCGGGGGCGGCTGCCACTTGAGGTGTATCCACAATAGCAGTATCTATTTTGGCTACCGGTGAATCGATGGCTGTTTTAACGGTATCGGGGGCTTTGCTTTTCGCCATATCGATGATGATGTCTTCATCGGTAGGGGGTAAGCATCCTTGATCGTCGCAGGTTTGGTAATACACATTGGCTTTTATTTTATCGAGCGCGGTGTATTTTACTTTTTGAATGTATTCTACTTTGTTTTTGAAATAATGAATAATACCCACCCCATCGATGTCTTCGGTAATGAGTTTCCCTTGTTCTTTCACTTTCCCCACCAAGGTGATGTTTTGGTTTTTTTCGAACTTAATTTCGGGAGCAATAAGGGAACCATCGCCTCCGGGATTGAACGAATACAAATGCCACCCTTTATCCATGGTGGCAATCACCACCAATTCGGCTTCTTGCTCGTTGATGATGCGGGTTTCCGACGATAAATGAACTTTCTTCATGCCTTGGGCGGAGGCCAATAAGGTTCCGAACAAAGCAATAAAAAACAAAAACAACTGTTTCATGCAGGGGTATTAAGGCTTAATTAAAAAGAGTTCCTCCGTTGGAGGCAAACACATTTCATCGTTACAAATTTGAAAATGCATAGAACCCGTTAATGGTATTTTTTCTTTCAAGGTTACTATGCGTTTAAAGCGGGCTTCTTTTTCGAAATAATTCACCAAACCGGTGCCATCAATTTCTTTCTGAATCACAGTGCCCAATAATTCGATGGGCGAAATATCGGTGATGGCTGAATCGGCATCAATTACAAACTCGGTGGGCATTAATAAACCATCGCCACCGGGTTCGTTGGTGAAAATATGCCAACCCGAATCTAAAGTAGCTTTCGCCATAACAATATATTGATTCGGAATGGTATCTTCTTCCATCTTGAAGGTCCATTTAACAGGACTATTAAACTGAGCTTGTGTAGCCAAGGCACCAAAAACACAGCATAAGAGCAAAAGAAGATGTTTCATTTCGAGCAATTTTTAGTTACGAATTAAACTTTCGAAGATGGCCCGACCATCGGTATTGCCTAAAATAGGCGAACAAGCGCGCTCCGGGTGGGGCATCATACCAAATACATTGCGTTCGGCATTGCAAACACCGGCAATAAAGCGACTAGTACCATTGGGGTTTACTTGTCCAACCGTAGCGTTTTCATCGCAATATTGAAAAATGATTTGTTGATTGGCTTGCATTTCATCGAGGGTTTGGGCATCGGCATAATAACGACCTTCACCATGGGCAATTGGAATTTTCAAAGCCTTGCCTTGCACCTCTTTCGAAATGGCGGCGGCATCGTTATTGGTAGTAATGAAAACGTTTTTACATGCAAATTGTTGTTGTTCGTTCATTAATAAAGCCCCAGGCAATAAGCCGGCTTCGCATAAAATTTGAAAGCCATTGCAAACACCCAATACTTTACCCCCACGGCGGGCGTGTTCAATGACACTTTCCATCATGGGACTAAATCGGGCCAAGGCACCACAACGAAGGTAATCGCCGTAGGAAAAACCACCGGGTAATACCACGCAATCTTCCGGACCGAAACCCGGTAAGCCACGGTCTTTATGCCATAACATCATGGTTTCTTGCCCTAAATCGTATCGAAGAGCCTGTTCCATATCCCGATCGCAATTCGAGCCGGGAAAAACTACAACGCCAAATTTCATAGTGTTTTCAGTGTTAAAGCAGCCATACCATTGCCAATAAAGCCGCCATCATAAAATAGAATGCAAAGGTATTGTATTTCTCCCTAATGTTTGTGAAACATAGGCTACACAAGAGGCTAAAGGGACTTACCACAAACATCCAAGCCAAACCCGGAAATGGATTTGTACACAAGGCACAGGCCAAGGATGGCAATAGGAACCAATATAATACGCTCCATTTCTTTTTGGCCGCCGCCGAGGGTTGCCATTGTGCACTGTTTCGGCGAAAAAAGGTATATAACCACAGTAAAGCGTAAAATACGCCAATGGCCACCAAAGGCTTGAGCGGAATAGGTTGTGGACGAAACTTGAACCAAACTTGCAAAGCATGGAGAGAACGTTGAAGCTTACCTACACTCAAGGCATAGGCCAAATAAGCATAAATAGGCATTAAAAAGCCCAATATGAAAGCACTAATTTCTTCAGCCCGAATAGCCCGAACCATGCGTAAGAAGAAGATGAAAAAGGGCATGAAAACAATAGCCGGTGGGTAGCACAAGGCCGCTAAGGCTAAGAGAAAGCCAATATCGAAACTTTTACGACGGGGTTTAGTGGTGGCCGGCAACTGAAACGTTTTAGCCAAAGCCACAAATACCAAGGCATGCGCCACAAAGGGCATAGAAAAAACTTGCGTCGTTAGGGGGTACGAACTTAAAAGCACCACCAATAAGGCCGGGAAAAAGTTCGAACGGGGAAAGAGTTTTTCATCGTTCGAAACATGGTTCACATACAAGGCCCAAGCCATAATAGCCAATACCGACAAGGCTAAATACGCATACGAAGCCTGCTTCATGAAATGGCTTAAGGGATTAACCGTGTACCGAAACACCCGATCGAAACCCTGTAAGGATATATCGGACGGAATATGCCAAAACAAGGGCGCTTTCAGCACCAAGGCCAAAAACACAATAGCGGCCGCCGTAGCAATGGTATGTTGTTTAAAAAGGGCTACCACAAACCGAATTAAAACGTAATTTTAAGAAAACACAAATTGTTTTTCAGCACACAAGGCATAATGAGTTCGCCGGCCGATAACTGCTTAGCGGAACGTGGCATAGCCGACCAACGACGCGCTTCTTCATCGAGCGGTATTTCCTTCATGCTCAAGCGGCTGTCGTTATTCACGTAAGCCACCATCATGCGGTTATCGCGGGTTTCCAATTCATTGAAAATGTAGGCATGTCCCAATGGATGACCTATAGTACCAAAGGAAGAAAAAATACCCCCATCGTCGGTACTTTGTTGATCTTTCAATACGGTTTGAATCCACTGCATGGAACCATCCGCTTTCAAATTAATGAGTTGAATTTGGTTGTAATAATACTCATTCACAGTTCGGCTATGGTCTTGCAAGGTGGTGGTCATAAAACCGCCGCCAAATACCACCGGACTCATATTATTGAGGGTTCGAACTTGCTGGCTGTATTTCTCCAATACAAATTCCAATCCCCCGTCTTTTTTGGCATGCAATTGACGCAGGCGCATGTCACTCAATTCATCGGCCAGCAACGCCATGGGCGTGAAATGGGGAATTATTTCGCCGGTTTTTTCAGTTTCGAAACTAAAAAAGAAAACGCCCTTGGGTTCATTGAACTTGCCATCGGAGAAACAACCACCTACAAAAGCCCTTCCGGAATCGGCGGCCCATTGCAATTCGGCCACGGCCATTTTACCCAAGGGAATAATTTGTTCGCTCAAGGTATTTTGTTCTACCTGTCCACGAAGCAAACTCAATTTGTCTACGTACCCTTTATTGGTACTTCTATTTCCCAATAAAAAGAAAACTTGTCCTTCGTTACTCGCCCAAGCTTTACCATACAATTCCCGATCATTGTCTTCCGGCATGTATTGAATATCGTTTACGGTATTGGCTTCAACACGCACGAACAAAGCCCGTATCATTTTTCGGCCATTCTTACGGTATTGGGTATATAAAACTTGGTACTGGTTATTGGGACTATTCGCGAAATCGAACAACATTCTATCATCGCTGTCTTCGGCCCCTAAACTCGCTAATAAACGTGGAGATGACAATCGGTAATCGCTATACACCGTGGTTTGATACAAACGTTCTTGCCGTTGTTCCCGTTGTTGGTAATACACTTGTATTTGATTTCCGTTGGCCGAAAAATAGATGCGCGAGAACCCGGCTTGTATAGTAGGAAGCGTAATGGTTTTGTATTTCCGCATATACGGACTGTACAAAATAATTTCAGGCAATTCCCCGGCTTTGCGGTACACGGCAATGTATTCGTTCAATGAACCAATCACCGAAAAATCGTCGGCACGCACATTGATGGTTTCAGGTTCACTGAGTATGACTTTTTGAGCCGATACCTCGGTGAAGGCCATCAAACTCAGCCAACACAAGCCTAGAACATAGCATAAACGCATAGCCTACAAATTTACACGGAAAAACCCAACTGTCCCATACTACCTTTGCCAAGTATGACGCGCCTTTTACTTTTCCTCATTCGCTTTTATCAGGGAGCCATTTCGCCTTGGTTAGGTCCATCGAAATGCCGTTATACCCCCACTTGCTCGGAATATACCCGTGAAGCCCTGCTTAAATACGGTCCACTCAAAGGCACTTGGCTAGGCATTAAACGGATAAGTCGTTGTGCGCCATGGGGTGGACACGGACACGACCCAGTACAGTGAACTGTGAACTGTGAGCAGTAAGCAGTGAACTGAAAACAGCGAACAGGGAACTGCTTACAGCTCACTCACCCTGCTCACTGTTTTAATGTAGGGGGCGTTTTTTAATCATACCGCCGCGGGTATCTTTCACACTGTGTTGTACCACGAAAGCATTGGGGTCTATCAATTCAATTTTGTTCAATAAGGCCGTTACTTCGAGGCGGGTAACCACACAAAACAGCACTTTATTATCACCTTCGGTTGTTCCTGTTTTACCAAAGCCGGCATCGGAACGAAACACAGTAACCCCACGCCCTAATTCTTCCGTAATTTGTTTTCTAATGGTTTCCGCTTCTTGTGAAACAATAATAACACCAATATATTCTTCAATACCATGAATGAGGAAATCGACTGTTTTAGAAGCGGCTAAATACGTGAGCATCGAATACATGGCCGTTTCAATACCGGTTAAAAACACCGCCAAGCCAAATAAACCGGCATTAAACAAGGTAATGAAATCGCCTACGGTTAAACTGCTTTTCCTACTCACACTAATGGCCAATACCTCGGTACCGTCAATAACGGCCCCACCACGAATGCTGAGTCCAATACCCGCCCCCAAAAAGAAGCCACCAAAAATGGAAATCAATAATTTATCGCTCGTAATGGGTTCGAAATGTAGGTAATGCACTAAAAACGATAAAGCCACAATGGCAATAACACTCTTAATGGCGAATTCCCATGAAATTTGCTTCGCTCCCAATAAAATGAAGGGTAAATTGACTAAAACAATCAAATACGATAGTTCCACTTGCGTCAATTTATTCAAGAGCAGAGATACCCCCATGGCCCCGCCATCGAGAAAATGATTGGGTAGCAGAAATCCTTTTAATCCTATACCGGCCATGCCCACTCCCGCCATCAGTAATAAATAACTTCGGGTGCGTTGAAGGATGGTGGAAAGAAGGGGTTTAGAATTAGGTAAAGTATGCATACGAACAACGTTAAAAAATGAGTGGTAGTCCTTCAAATATAACTTTTAAGGGGCGCAGTGCGATGCCTAAAATCGTTAAATTAATTTAACATACGAACGGCGGTAGTTGTTTCTTGCGTAAATTCGTGCTTCGGCCTTAGGCCCTATTATACGCACCTATACCCATGTTGAATACCTTAAAAAAATGGCTTCGTCCACTCAGTGCCGCCGGTGCACTGCTTCTTATTTTGGCCTTGTTCATTCAGGCCCGTAATACCGATCCGTATTTCGAAATTTCGAAAAACATGGAAATCTTTACGGGGGTGTTTAAGGAATTGAATGCCTATTATGTAGACCCCATTGAACCGGGCAAAATGGTGAAAAGCGGTATTGACGCCATGCTCGACGATTTAGACCCTTACACCAATTATATCACAGAAGAAGATATTGAAGATTATCGCTTCATGACAACGGGTAAATACGGCGGTATTGGCAGTGGGGTAATTAAGAAAGGCGACTATATTGCCATCAGCGAACCTTATGAAAACAGTCCAGTGTTACAAGCCGGACTCAAAGCGGGAGATCTCATTTTAGCCATCGACGGAAAAAGTACCCAAGGAAAATCGGTGGATGAATTGAGTAAATTCTTGAAAGGTTCTCCCGGCACGAATTTGCAATTGAAAGTACAAGATGGGGTGAGTGGCGCGGTGAGTGAGAAAACCATCGTGCGCCGCGAAATTCAAATTAGCAGTGTTCCTTATGCCGGATTAGTAGGCAATAACAACGAATATGCTTATGTGCGCTTATCGCAGTTCACCGAACGTTGCGGTACTTTAGTGCGTTCAGCATTCGATAGCCTAAAACGCGTGAACCCCAATATTAAAGGGGCCGTACTCGATTTACGCGGGAACCCCGGGGGCTTGCTCGATGAAGCCGTGAATTTGTGCAATGTATTCATGAATGGTAATCAGTTGGTGGTGAGTACCAAAGGCAAGAATAAAGAATGGGATAAAGATTATCGGACCATGGGAACACCTTGGGATGAAAAAATTCCGGTTACCGTTTTAATTAACCACGCTTCGGCTTCGGCTTCCGAAATTGTAGCCGGTACCTTGCAAGATGTGGATCGAGGTATTGTAATTGGTCAACGCAGTTTTGGAAAAGGCTTAGTTCAAACTACACGCCCTTTGCCTTTCAATGCGAAATTGAAAGTAACCACGGCTAAATATTATACCCCCAGTGGACGTTGCATTCAAGCCCTCGATTATTCGCACCGCAACGAGGATGGCAGTGTGGGAGAAGTGGCCGATTCTTTAAAATCGAAATTTAAAACCAAAGCCGGCCGAACCGTGATGGACGGTGGTGGTATTGAACCCGATATCAAATTAAGCGAACACAACCTCTTACCTATTGAGCAAAGTTTATTGAGCAAATATTACATCTTCGATTATGCCACGCAGTATGTGAGCAAACACCCCAAACCCGCTTCGCCGGCTTCGGTAAAATTAAGCGACGACGATTTCAATGCTTTCGTACAATGGCTCGATGGGAAAGATTATAGCTACAAAACCAAAACGGAAGAATTATTGGCCCAATTGAAAGAAACTGCGCAAAAAGAAAATTATTTCGACGGCATTAGCAAGGAAATGCAAAGTTTAGAAAAATCGGTGAGTCACGATAAGAAACTCGATTTACTGAAACACAAAAAGGAAATCAGTCGCTTATTACAAGCCGAAATCGCCTCACGCTATTTCTATCAACGCGGACGCATAGAAAGTTTACTTTCCAACGACGAAGAATTAGAAACTGCCTGTTCAGTATTAAACAATACAAGCCGTTACACGCAATTGTTGCAGTCCGGTAAAAATTAATTGGCAATCATCAAAGGCATCAACAAGATTAATAAATCTTCGTTGGCGCGCTTTTCAACGGGTTTAATTAAACCGGCCCGATTCGGGGTGCTTAATTCAAACACTAAATCGTCGGAGTCGATCACTAAAATCAATTCCAACATCAATTTCGCATTGAAGGAAATCTTCATATCATCGCCGTCGTATTCGCAATTCATGCGCTCATTCCCTTCACGGGCATAATCTTTATCTTGCGCGTAAATATGCAAATTGTTCCCGGCTATATCTAAAATAACTTGGTTCGTGGTTTTATTGGCGAATACACTCACACGACGCAAAGCCCCAACAAAATCGCTCTTCGGCACGGTTAAACGATACGGATTGTCGGCCGGAATCACCACTTTGTAATCGGGGAATTTCGCATCCACCAAACGGCAACTCATTTGAACACTATCGCTCACCACAAAGAAGTGATTTTCATTGAACGAAATGGTCACTTCCGATGGGGTATTCAAGGTATTTTTCAATAAGTTCACGGCCTTACGGGGAACTATGAAGGACGTTTCAATGGGACTATGCACATCGGTTTTAATGCAACGCACCAAACGATGCGCATCGGTAGCCACCAAGGTCATATTGCTTTTACTGAGATCGAAGTACACCCCACTCATTTGCGGACGTAAATCGTCGGTGCTTACAGCTACCAAGGTTTTACCCAAACCATCGCTCAATTCGGTCGACGACATGGTGAAGGAATCTACATTATCGGCCTTCGGTTCGGCAGGATACGTAGAAGCATCTTCTCCCTTAATTTTATATTTCCCTTGTTCACTGGTAATATCAATTTCGAAGTTATCGGTATTGATATCGAAGGTGATGGGTTGCTCGGGTAAATTCTTCAAATAATCCATCAAAACCTTGGCTTGAACACATAATTGTCCATCCGAATCGGACTGAATATCCATGTTTACTTTCAAGGTTGTTTCCAAATCGGTACCAACGGCCGTTAAACTTTTATGTTCAATCACGAACAAAAACGATTCCAAAATAGGCATCACTGTATTGGAGCCCACCACGCCACTAATATGTTGCAGGTTTTTATATAAAAGTCCCGAGGAAACTAAGAAACGCATGAAATAATAATTTAGAGTTAGGCAAATATAAGTTTGTCGGCCCATAATTTCGGCAATACAATATTAACAACGCTAAAAATTAGGGCTGTTTTTTCGTTCGAATAGCCCCCGCTAAGGGTTTGATGCCTTAGAATACTAACATCTTAATGGACTTATCCCCGTTCAGTAAAACAAAGATGTACCTTTGAAATATGTCGACTTTACTGTCATGGTGGCAACACCTACGTGAACAATTTCAAGCAGAACAACCCGAAGTGCCTGAGCCTGATTATCGATTCGGGCGCTATTCCGACAATAATAAAACAGCCTTACAAACCAAAACTTGGTATGAGGCTGAGCGGCATTTTCGTGAAAAACAATACCGCGAAGCCTTTGAAGCCTTATTGGTGTATATGCGCGACCCGCATGAAAACAATATGGACTATTCGCAAGAAGGTGACGCATACCGATTTGTGCTTTTACAAGGTACCAAGCGGGTTGAAGGGGTATTTAATGCCAACGGGTTAAGCGCGAATGTGCAATTGGTGGCCATGCCGGAAGCCAATAAACCCGTGATGCGGCGCATGTTGGATGCCAATACCGATTTGTATTATTCGCGTTACGCCTTAAAAGACGGGGTTTTATGTTTGATGATGGATTTACCCCTCGACATGTGTTCGCCCGGGAAAATGTATTTTAGTTTGAAAGAAATGGCCATACGGGCCGACCAACAAGATGATTTATTGCTCGATGAATTTTCGAATTTAAAAATAGCCGATGCCCTGCAACAACACGCATTTACAGAAAAAGAATCGGCCGTAAAATACCATTATCTGCAATATTGGTTAAGGCATTGCCTAGAACAAGTGGAGCAAATGCCGGCCGATAGTTTTTCGGGGGGCATTGGCTATTCCCTAATGGCCCTTTTGTATCGCATCGATTATTTGGTTTCGCCCGAAGGGAAGCTCATGCATTTAATCGATGAAGGCATAGCACGTTATTGGGCTTCCCGCGAAGAACTGTCGGCGGTAGAGCGCAATCAAACCCTGAAAACCTTGCTGAGCGAAATAGCCGCCTTGCCCAAAGAAACCATTTTAAAAGGTTTCTATCGGAACACGGCCAGCTTTGCCTTATCGGCTGCCGTGCCCTATCAGCGCGTTATTGACCATGTACAAGAAGCGCGACAAACCGCTTTATGGTTTCATCAGAATGGCTATACCGATGTGGCTTATCGGGTGCAAGAATATGGGCTTCTGTTTCCCTTATACACCTTCAGCATGCCTAAGCCCTATGCCGATTTAGTGCGTTTGTTCATGCATATTAATTTCCCGGCTTTCTTCGACGAATTAGGCTTCGCGAATAAGTTCATTCGGGGTGAACAATGCCAAATGGATGCCATTCAAACCAGTGTTAATCATATTGTACAATCGGCGCGTGAACGTTATCCGAAATTTTCCGTCGATTGGGGCGACCTTCCCTCCAAAAACCGATTGCATGTGAATTTGGCCCTGATGCAAGCCATTGAAAACCTCAACTTCGAAAACCCCGCCCCATGAGTCAAGCCGATTTTAATACCATCATTGCTTCCTATAAAAATGTATTAATACAAATTGCCACGCAACAATCAACGGGCAGTGGTTTCTATTTGGGCCAATGGCAATTGATAGTCACCAATAGTCACGTGGTTGGCAATGCCGCCGAAGTGAGCATACAAGGGAAATTATTCCCGCGCCAAATGGGCCGTGTTTTACTCAAAGACGATAAATACGATTTAGCCTTCATACAAGCGCCTGACGGTATTGAATTACCCAAGGTAGAACTAGGCACTGAAAATTCACCCCACGATGGCGATGCCGTATTGGCAATGGGGCATCCTTTCGGATTAAACTATACCAGTACCCGAGGCGTAATTTCTCGGGTCGATCGTATTGCCAATGGCATTCAATACATACAAATTGATGCGGCTATTAATCCGGGCAATAGCGGTGGCCCCTTGGTGGACGATGAAGGCCGTGTGATTGGTATGAATACCTTTATTATTCGAGGTGGCGATAATTTAGGCTTTGCCTTACCGGCCCAATACATTCGCGAAGCTTTAAACCAATACATACCCTTGTTTGGAACGCCTGTAGTGCGTTGTAATTCCTGCAGTACCTTGGTGAGTTCCGAAACCATTCAAGGTAAATATTGTCCCGAATGTGGCAGTCCAATACGTTTAATTCCACTGCCCGAAAAAGCCCCTATACCCGATGGGGTTTCAAAACGCATCGACGATATATTACATGCCTTAGGAAAAGATAAAGATTTAGCACGAATCGGCTTTAACCAATGGGAAGTGAAACAAGGCGATGCCATCGTGAATATTGTGTACGATGCCGAAAATAATTTAGTATTGGCCGAAGCCTTACTGTGTTCCTTACCCACCCAACAATTTGATGTGGTGTATCGTTTTCTACTCGAAGAAAATGCCAAGATGCGGCATATGTCGTTTAGTTTATCGGCCCAAGATATTTTTCTTTCAACCCTTGCCTACGATGCCGATTTAAGTTTTGAAACAGGGCGCACCATGTTGCGTGAAATTTTCAATTTAGCCGAAGTCTATCAAAAAAAATTAATCGATACTTGGCAATGCCCCTTGCCATTAGATGAATCGAATTAAACTGAACACACACAATGAAATAGCATTCATGAAGAAAGGAAAATTATTAGCCCTCATTGCCTCCGATGCCAATTGGCAGTATTACAATAAGTACAAAAAATACTTAAGCCAACTCGAGCACCCCTTCCGAAAACGGATTGATTTTTATTACGATTTATCGTTAAATATTACAGCGGAAACAATTCGTGAATATGCGGCGGTAGCCTTTTTTTATCACGATCCGTTGAAAGATTTATACCCCGAAGTTTATGCCTATGCCAAACGAGTTGAAGCCATTTGTTTAGAAGCGGGTATTCCTCTAATCAACCGGCCGGAGGCCTTATCGAATACCGTCAAATCGACGCAATTGAGGCTATTGACCGAGGCTGGTTTTAATGTAGCCCATGCCTTTCCGTTTAAACACATTGATGAATTAAAGCAAGTAGCAGACTCCTATTATCCATTATTTCTTCGCATCGATATTGGGCACGATAGTCACGGTGATTTTGTACAAGGCCCTTTTGACAATTACGAAACCTTGCTTGAAGCCTACAAACCCTTTGATCTCGATGGGAATAAAGTGTTAGCGGGACAAGTAGCCATTCAATTCATTGACACGAAAAAAGATGATGGGCTTTATGCCAAGTACCGTTGTTTAGCCACGCCACATCGGGCTATGAAAGCGTATATCTATTTTTCTGAACATTGGTATATTCATAACCGAAACTCGGTAAAAAATGACACTACCATAAGAATCAATCACGAATTTGTAGCCGATGTATTCACACCCGAAGAAAATACCTTATTTACCAATGCGGTGAAAGCACTAAACTTAGATTTTTGCGCCTTCGATTTTGCTTATAAATCCAATGGCGACATTGTGATTTGGGAAGCCAACCCACATCCGGGCTTTCTTAGTTTATCGGATGCAGAACCACTGCGATCTAAAATTGTGGAACTAATCAGTTCGTATTACGAAAGCTTTCTACCACCATTACCTTGGTACAAAAAACTAAAGCAAAACCTTCGCCGTTTGGTTCGTTAAACTTACTTACTCAAATACATACTGCGGTCTTTGTACAACTGCCGGAAGTACGGATCGCGTAAGTCTTTAATGAACCGAATAGCCTCACCCGTCGATTTCATTTCAGGGCCTAATTCTTTATTCACGCCCGGGAATTTATTGAACGAGAAGACAGGTTCTTTAATAGCAAAGCCTTTCAACTTCTTTTCATATTTGAAATCGCTCAATTTATGGGTGCCCATCATAATTTTAGTGGCAATATTCAAATACGGAATTTGATAGGCTTTGGCAATGAAGGGTGTGGTTCGCGAAGCCCTTGGATTGGCTTCAATTACATACACGGTATTGTCTTTAATGGCAAACTGAATATTGATAAGTCCACGAATATTCAAGGCCCGTGCAATTTTCTCGGCATAATGTTCCATGGTGGTTACCAACATGGGCGACAAGTTGAAGGCCGGTAACATGGCGTGACTATCGCCACTATGAATGCCCGCCGGTTCAATATGTTCCATTACCCCCATAATATGAATTTGCTCCCCATCGAAAATGGCATCCACTTCCGCTTCTTGACAACGGTCTAAGAAATGATCGATAAGGATTTTATTATCCGGAATATGTTTCAAAATACTCAGTACCCCTTTCTCTAATTCATCGTCGTTAATTACTATGCGCATCCGCTGTCCACCCAATACATAACTTGGACGAACCAAGACGGGATAACCCACTTGATTGGCCACTTGAATGGCTTCATCAACATTGTAAGCACTGCCGTATTCCGGATAAGGAATATTCAATTCCTTCAACATATCGCTGAAGCGACCGCGGTCTTCGGCAATGTCCATATTATCGAACGAAGTACCAATAATCTTGATGCCTTTTTCGGTTAAGCGTTTAGCCAATTTCAAGGCGGTTTGACCACCCAATTGAACTATCACCCCTTCCGGTTTTTCATGTTCAATAATTTCCCATAAGTGTTCCCAATACACGGGTTCGAAATACAACTTATCGGCCATATCGAAATCGGTACTTACGGTTTCCGGATTGCAATTCACCATGATGGCTTCATAGCCACATTCCTTGATGGCTAATAATCCGTGCACGCAACAATAGTCAAACTCAATCCCTTGACCAATTCGGTTCGGACCACTGCCCAATACAATAATTTTCTTCTTATCGGTACGAATCGATTCGTTATGAAGTAAATTATTGTTCACCGAAGGCGCTTCAAACGTAGAATAGAAATAAGGCGTTTGGGCTTCAAACTCAGCCGCACAAGTATCTACCATTTTGAATACCCGTGTAATGCCTTCCGCTTTGCGGCGTTCATACATCGCATCTTCGTGACCATCTTGCATGATTTTCACCAACTGCTCATCGCTGAAGCCCATGTGTTTGGCGCGACGCAATAAATCGGTTGGTAAGGTATCTACTTTGTATTTCGCTACTTCTTTTTCAACATCACAAATGGCTTTGATTTCATTCAAAAACCATTTGTCTATACCGTGACTGGCTTTCGATATAGAGTTCACACTCACGCCCGCCATTAAGGCATCTTTAATACGGAAAATACGATCCCATTTCGGCGTCTTGAGGTATTCTAAAATATCGTCGGTCTTCATCAAACTCTTACCGTAGTAACCAAGTCCAATGGCGTTATTTTCTAAACTTTGACAGGCCTTCTGAATGGCTTCGGTAAAGCTTCGGCCAATGGCCATTACCTCACCCACACTTTTCATTTGCAAGCCCAAGGTATCTTTGGCTCCTTTGAATTTATCGAAGTTCCAACGCGGAATTTTTACAATCACATAGTCGAGCGTTGGTTCAAAGAAGGCCGATGTATTGCCGGTAATTTGATTGCTCAATTCATCGAGGCGATAACCGATAGCCAATTTAGCCGCAATTTTAGCAATGGGGTATCCGGTGGCTTTCGAAGCCAAAGCCGAAGAGCGACTCACGCGCGGATTGATCTCAATGGCAATAATTTCTTCCGTATCGGGGTTCATGGCGAATTGCACGTTACAGCCTCCGGCAAAATTGCCCAAATCGCGCATCATCATAATAGCGGTATTGCGCATGTGTTGGAAGGCGGTATCGCTCAAGGTCATGGCCGGGGCCACGGTAATACTGTCGCCGGTATGCACGCCCATTGGGTCGAGGTTTTCAACCGTACATATAATACAAACATTATTAGCGCTATCGCGAAGCAATTCCAATTCAAATTCTTTCCAACCTAAAACGGCTTTTTCCACCAACACCTCATGAATGGGCGAGGCTTGCAAACCGCGGTTCAAGGCTTCGTCTAAATCGTCTTTATCGTGCACGAAGCCGCCTCCTGTACCACCCAAGGTAAAGGAAGGACGAATAACGAGTGGGAATCCTATTTCTTGGGCAAATTCTTTTCCTTCTAAATAGGAGTTTGCGGTTTTAGCTGTTGCCACATGCACGCCGAGGGCAATCATCCATTGGCGGAATTGCTCGCGGTCTTCGGCTTTATCGATGGCTTTAATGTCCACCCCAATTAAACGAACATTGTATTGTTCCCAAATGCCCAATTCTTCGGCTTCTTTGGCCAAATTCAAGGCGGTTTGTCCACCCATGGTAGGCAATACCGCGTCTATCTCGTTTTCTTGCAGAATTTGTTCAATACTTTCTACCGTTAAGGGCAGCAAGTACACACGGTCGGCCATCATAGGGTCCGTCATAATGGTGGCCGGATTCGAATTGATGAGGATCACCTTAATGCCTTCTTCGCGGAGGGAACGGGCGGCTTGAGTGCCACTATAGTCGAATTCGCAGGCTTGTCCAATAATAATGGGGCCTGAACCAATAATGAGGACGGATTTGATGGAGTTATCTTTGGGCATTTTTTTTTTACCACGCCGAAGCGCGGAGTGAAAAAATACGTTGTGTTTGTGTTGGAACGGGGTCAAAGATAAGACACGGAAATTGGCTTACCAAATCTAGACGCGGATGCGCTTAAAAACAGCCGGAACACGGATTTGAAAGGGGATTGAGGGATTGCACGGATGTTTCGCTGACGCTCTTTATAAACAGCCGGAACACGGATTTGAAAGGAGATTCAAGGATTGCACAGATTTTTTTGAAACGTTTATAATCGATAATAAGTGCTTTTTGCTTGGCTTTATAGGTTAAGGTGATGTACTTATGCCGAATTAAAATTCATCAACATGAATAACCTACTCCATGCCGACATTACAGAAAAAATTATTGGATGCGCCTTTGAAGTACATAATGTACTAGGGGGAGGATTTTTGGAAAAGGTGTATCAAAAAGCTATGATTATTGAATTAAGTAATAAACAGCTTCACGTTGCTCATGAAGTTGAAACCGATATTTATTATAAAAACTCACCCAAACCTATCGGTTATTGTCGTGCGGATTTATTAGTGAACGATGTAGTACTCATTGAACTCAAAGCCAACCCCGAATTGGAAGAGGCCCACATTGCACAAACCCTCAATTATATGCGGGTATTTAAAATGTCGGTCGGTATTCTCATTTGCTTTGGCGGTAAAAGCGTGCAATTCAAACGACTCGTTTTAAACCGATAGTCATTTAGAATAATAAATTCCGAATATGATGCGAAGCATCCCATCCTTTAAAATCCTACCGAACAAAAAAAGAAATCCGTGTAATCCTTGAATCCCATTATAATCCGTGTTCCGGCTGTTTCAATGAGCGGTAGCGATATAAATCAGTAAATCAGCGTCAAGCGTTACCATACAATCCTCCCAACAATTCATCATCGAACATTATCCCCGCACCCAACTTCCGTTTCGATAATTGCTTGTATTCCACCAAACCCCATAACAACAACTCTTTCAAGAACATCGTCTCCTTCGCATCTGCGCCCGAAACATAATCATCCAACACATCTTGTATCGGTGTCACTTTAGCCAATAGCATCGCGTAATCCGTATCACTCAAATCGTTCGCTAATTCAAAATTACTGTTTTCAGTAAACCAATTCACCACCGCATCAAACTCATCGGGGGCCGTAGGCTTCTTCAATTTCTTAATCGGTCTAAAGGTTTGGTCGAACAAGGTTTTTACCGCCGCACCCATCAACTGATGCGCTACCGCTTCCGAACCGAGTTGCTCGCCTTCATACACCAATTCCACCTTGCCCGTTATGGCTGGTATAATCGCTTCAAAATCGGCCATGCGAATGGACGTCGTGCTTTGTCCGCTTTTCAGCAAACGAATTTCCGCTGCCGCCATCAAGTTCTCGTACATGGTAATGCTCATCCGTGCCGATACCCCACTCTTGGCATCTACATAAGCCGACTTCCGCGCTTCAAATACAATCTGTTCCAAGAGGTCCTTCGCTGTATCAGGAACGAAGATGTTTTCATTCCGCGCCTCCGCCATAATTTCCTGTTGGGTAATTTGCTTAGCTATCTCAATATTCTTCGGATAATGCGTTAAAATTTGCGAACCAATACGATCCTTCAAGGGCGTTACAATACTACCCCGATTCGTATAATCTTCCGGATTCGCCGTGAAAATAAATTGCACATCCAAGGGCAAACGCATCTTGAATCCACGAATTTGCACATCCCCTTCTTGTAATATATTGAACAAGGCAACTTGTATCCGCGCTTGTAAATCGGGAATTTCATTAATCACAAATAGGCAACGATTCGCCCGTGGTATCATACCATAATGAATCACCCCTTCATCGGCATAAGTCAACTTTTGCGTTGCCGCTTTAATAGGATCGATATCCCCAATCAAATCGGCCACACTCACATCGGGCGTAGCTAACTTTTCATAAAAACGTTCATCACGGTGTAACCATGCAATAGGCATCTTAGCGCCTTTTTCTTCTTTCAAAGATTTACCATAACTCGATATCGGGGCGAAAGGATCATCGTTAATCGGCGAACCGGCAATTACCGGAATATACTCATCCAATAAACCCACCATGGCACGGGCTATACGGGTCTTCGCTTGTCCGCGTAAACCCAATAAATTAATGGCATGCTTCGCTAAAATAGCATGTTGCAATTGCGGAATCACCGTGTCCTCATAGCCTATAATGCCGGGAAAAGCAGATTCATTCCGTTTGAGTTTTTCCAACAAATTATGGCGCAACTCATCCTTGATGGTCCGCGGGGTATAACCCGCTTTTTCTAATTCACCAAAGGTCTTAATATCCTGGATGTTCATATTATCGGATGTTTCGTTTTTTATTTTTTTCGTAGTCTTCAAAAATCATTTGTCCCAAGCCTTGTAAGCCGGTATAAAATGCTTTGCCTTGATTCGCTTCCGTAAATTGTGCCACAAACTCTTGCAAATAAGGGTCATCGGTAATCATAAACGTGGTGATGGGAATACCAATACGGCGCGCTTCTTTCGCTTTATTGAAACACTTTTCGGTAATGAACGGATCGAGTCCAAAACTGTTTTTATAATATTCCCCATTGGGCATATTCAAACAACTCGGCTTCCCATCCGTAATCATGAAAATTTGTCGGTTCGCTTGCTTTTTCTTCCGCAACATATCGAGGGCCAAATCGAGACCCGCCACCGTATTGGTATGAAAAGGCCCCACCTGCAAATACGGCAAATCTTTTACTTGAATAGGCCAGGCATCATCGCCAAATACCAAAATATCTAAACTGTCCTTGGGGTAACGAGTACGAATTAATTCCGCCAAGGCCATCGCTACTTTTTTAGCGGGCGTAATGCGGTCTTCGCCATATAAAATCATACTGTGACTAATATCAATCATCAGTACCGTACTCATTTGCGCCGAATGCCGTGTATCGTGAATCACTAAATCTTGTTCCGTCAAATGGAAGTCCTCAATACCATGATTCGCAAAGGCATTCTTCACACTTTCCGTTACCGCAATTTGATCGATGCTATCGCCAAAGGCATAGGGGCGAAGCTCTCCCGTTTTATCGGAACCCGCCCCCAAGTGTTTCGTTTTATGATCACCTCGACCCGATTTTTTCAAATCACCAAAAATCTGGTCTAAGGCCCGTTGCCGTATTTCCTGTTCTGTTTTAGCCGTAATCACCAAACCTTCTCCAGGCGGTTTTTGTTCATCGTCTTGAATATACCCATGCTTCTTTAAATCCTCAATAAAATCGTCCATGCCATACTCATTGCTGAACAACTGGTACTCTTCATCCAACTGTTGCATCCAATCTAAGGTTTCATCCACATCGCCCGAAGTATGCACAATCAATTCCTTAAATATTTCCAGCAAACGCTCAAACGGCGTGCGGTCCGGTTCCGAATATGGATTAAAAACAAACCCCGATGTACGATGAGATGCCATGCGATACTTACCTTTTTAGGTCTAAACGCTTAATAACGCTTAAACAGCCACTAAAGGTAAGTTGGCTTTCGTACGCTTCATTCATCCCTTGCATAGAATTCTCTTGTGGCACGTTGAAGAAAGTTATGGCGCGGTATTTTTTCTTTGGTAGCGCATCTTTCTCTCTTGGTTCATCACCCGTCCGGCTATCCGCGCTGCATGGCAGCCAGCTCCTATCCGGGCTATGGGCTGAAGGTTCGGAACTTTCTTCAACCCATTAAATACACCCCTTAACTAATGTCTTTACAAAGCATCAAACTATTTATAGACAAACATTCAAAACCAAACAACTGGATGGATATAAAATAGTGGCATTCAATTTAAGCACTTGATGTATGATAGTAAATAGCTCAATAGGATGATACAAAGCAATCACGTTATATTTTTAATTCCCGTTTTATAAAACAAGCTACAAAATAAATGCAGACTGTTACATACATAAAACGATCATATAACTATGCCGCAATACGTCCATACCATCTACGATAGTTTAAAAGCATTCATGCCCTATTATGTGGTATCATTCATTGCCATTGAATTATTGATACTAAAAATTATCAAGGCTTATATCAATCGTTCCGAATACATCATCAATATTATTTCAGGTGTCATTATTGTGGTTACGCAAAGTTTGTTTCAATTGCTCTTGCTGAAACAAATTAATCCCTGGTTATACGAACATCGTTTTATCAACATCCCCAATTATACCCTCGCATTCATATTGTGTTTCATCGTGTATTCATTCTTGCAATACTTCACCCATTTTTTAAGTCACAAAGTGCGTGTATTCTGGTGCCTACACGAAGTGCATCATTCCTCTACCGATATTACCATCGCTTCCGGTATCCGAAATTCAATTTTCGATCTCATCAGTACCGATGTATTTTATTTTATCATTCCCCTACTAGGCTTCGAACCCATGATTTATTTTATTGTATATACCACCTCAAAAATATGGGGAACCTTCATTCATATCAATCATCATTTGGTGAATGAATTGCCGCTTATCAATGCCATCATTGTAGACCCGAAAACACATCACTTGCACCATGCGCGCAATAAAATGTATATCGATAAAAACTTCTGCGAAACCATTACGCTTTACGATAAACTCTTCGGCACCTTTGCGCGTGAAACCGAAACACCTGTGTATGGTAGTTCAAATAACCCAAATCCCAGCGGATTTTGGAATGTGCATACCAATGAATTCAAATTGCTCTTCCGCGATGTTAAAACAGCTACGTCGACTTGGAATGCTTTGAAATATATTTTTTACCCGCCCGGATGGCAACCTATCAAATAAAGCGTTTCACAAATCCAATTCAGCATAGTTAAAATCAGCTTCCATTAAAAACATGTAACTTGCCCTTCATTAAAAAAAAGCGCGTGAACGGCAAGGTGGTTTTTATCAATTTATCGGGAGGTGGTGTACCGAAATTACCGGTACCCAGTGCTACGCTCATGCGTGATGGCTTTTTTGGCGATATTCAAAAAAACAAAAAATACCACGGTGGACCCGAACGGGCGGTATGTATATTTTCCTTAGAAATCATACAACAACTCCAAGCCGAAGGACATCCTATTTTTCCCGGAAGTACCGGCGAAAACCTTACCCTACAATTTCCCGATTATCATTTACTGGTTCCGGAAACGATATTGCAAATAGGCGAAACCGTGCGCATTCAAATCAGTAAGTATGCTCCGCCTTGCAAAACCATTAAACGTTCCTTCCTCAAAGAAAAATTCACCCGCATTGGACAAAAAGAACATCCCGGCTCATCGAGGTTGTATGCCAGGGTATTGCAGGAGGGGGTGATACATGAGGGGGATGTGGTGATGGTGGTGGAATAATGTAATTGCCAATACACCAAACTATAGGATAAATATAAATAGCTTTACATGAATATTAATTCATAGTAATGATTCATAGTATTATACTTTATAAATTACAATAAATATATAAAAAACGCTAACCTACTTTTTCTAATTATTAGACCCAAAATTGGCAACTCAGTCAAATTTTGACCTAGTTAACGCAACACCTTTGCATAGACTATTTCAAAATCATCCATCCTATTTAAACTGTCTATTTTATGATCACCGACCATCAAACCAATTTCATTTATCTCGCCGATACCCTCAAGAAAAAATGTCCTACAGTTTTCGAACAACTCACGAAATATTTCAAACGTTATAATATTCAATACGATGTTTTACAAGGCACCAAGGATATTTGGATACGCGACTATATGCCGGTACAAGTTGAAGCAGATTATTTCGTGAAATATCAATACAATCCCGATTACTTGAATACCGCAGCCTTACAAAAAACCATGACTGATGGTTATGCCCTTAGTACCTCACTGGGCTTAAGGGTGAATAAAGTGAATATTAAATTAGACGGTGGTAATGTGGTGAAGTGGAAGAACCGAGTGATAGCAACCACCAAACTGATTAAAGAAAATCAACCGTATAAAGAGCGGGCCTTATTACAAGAAATCAAAGCCCAATTGCGTGTGGATGAATTACTCCTTATTCCCGAAGAGCCATACGATATCATTGGTCACGCCGATGGCATGGTACGTTGGATTGATGAGCATCGGGTATTGGTGAATACCTATCCCGACCACAACGAAGAACTTGAAACCTTTGGGTATTTGCTTCGTGCTTGTTTACGCAATGCCGGCGTCGATATGATTGAATTGCCTTATTACCCTTGGCAAAATAAAAGCGACCTCGATGCTACGGGTTGTTATATCAATTACCTCGAAGTGGGTTATTTTATATTCTATCCCACTTATCATACCCCACGCGATGCGCAAGTACACGAAATATTATCGCAAACGTTTAAGGAAAAAATCATCACCGGCATTGATTGTCGCGAATTAGCGCCCATGGGCGGTGTGTTGAATTGTATTACCTGGAATATTTATAAACCCTAATGGAATACCATTAGATTAATGATTTCTCAATCGAGTTTGTTTCCACTTTTTTTCTTGATAAAAAAAGTGGGGCAAAAAAATCAAGGCTTTCGAAAAATAGCTAAAAATGAACCTTTTTGTCGGAAATAAAAAAGCTATGCACCTGAATCAAAAAATATAACAGCGGTAGTTAGAACCAAACGATTAATCATAAATCATCGCTTGAATTATGTTTTTATTTCTAACGCCAAAACGGTTCATTTTCTTAACGCTATTTTTCTCGGGCCAAGCGAAACGCATAACAAACATTCATAATTCAAATCTAAAAAATGAAAACTATGTCGAACTATCCCAACTACATCAACGATTCACTCCAAGAAATAGAAGAAGCCAAAAACCTCCTTCGCAGTGCTGCCGAGTCCTTAATTTGGAACGGCGAATTACAACACTACCTGATGGGCGGTTTAGGTGAAACTCCGAACATCAAACTCGATGCTTATTTACACGATAGTTTTGACCCGCATGTGCAAGCACTGAGTACAATTATTAAATTGATTGAACAATTACAAAAAAAGATGGCGGATTAGTTTAAGGTATAGATTTCACTATCGGATGTTGTCCTGAGGCCAACCAAGAAAAAATTTAATCTCCTTGAGCATTGCATAAATCCACTTTCGTTTCCAATACCTATGCGATGAGTCAATCATTCTCGGTCAGCCGCCTTCACTGAACGATAGAAAAAGGATTAATTATCAAGTTTTTTATTGGCTTTAGATGGTGGCAAGAAGTTTTCATTAGATATTACTTTTTTGCCGGTTTTTTGTTCCAAAGCCAATCTTGCATCTTTAGCAATTTTACCACCTTTCTTTCCTGCGATTGCATTTTGTTGTACGCCTTTTGCTTTTTCTGTTTCTGCAATTTGCCGTGTTGACAGCTCCGCTAATGCAGTAAAAATCAATTCTGCTTCACTCATGTGGTCTCTTAGGTTTTGCGATTTCAAGCCTTTTAAATCTTTGTGCTTCCTTACCGTTAAGCCAGTCCATTCTTGATGGATAATATTGGTTAGGAATGCAAATTCATCCGACTTTTGGACACCACTTTCTTTCCAGTAATCTGTCAGTTTATTTCGGGTTTCCTGCCCCGTCATTCGCTGTTGAATCCATTTTTCACTTCTTCCAGATTTTTGCCAGTTCTCTCTCGCCCTATCTAAACTAATTTCAGGGTCTTGAATTTCCTGCATTCGTTCATACCCTACTTTGGCAAGCCATTGTTTGAAGGGTTCTGCTTTAGATGATGGTATTGATTGAATAATACGAAATATATCTTTAACATTTCCTGCTAAAGTCTTTCTTTTTTTGCCATTGCTTAGCATTTCTACCTGGGGACAATTTGTCCCTATGTAGCTTCCTAACGCTGAATCTCGCTTTCTGAGCTTCTTCAGGTAGTCGGTGGGATTTACAGAATCTGTAAGTGCCTCAATAATATCAACAAGTGAAAAATACCATTGTTCCTCCTTTTCGTTCCAATATGAACGGATTTCCTTTTGTTCAAATAATTTGATGTTGCTCATTTTAATTCTAGTTTATTCAAGTTATTTTTCAAGTTAGTTGAAACGACGTTTACAAGGATTTAATTAAAATTAGTCACTTCCTTTCTTTTAAATTTCAGTAATAATGGGACAGTTCGATATGTAAAATATCTTTTAAGGTACACATTCGAACTTTTGGAAGCCTTGTATGTGCTTCAAATTATTACATTTAAGATGTTTTGAAAATGCCAACTAAAATTACCTATTTTAGGCCAATATGCTGTGTTTGTAAATTTAATTCTTTATTCACAAAGCACTAAAAAATGTAAACATTTTATTTTCCATTAAGTACTTTTTAAATAATTACCTTCACTATCGGCCGGTGTCCTCACCGACCGAGTTTTACCCTTTAGTCTAATTTTAATACATAAGAATTACTTTTTAAGTTTTGCAATATCACCATTGAATTTCGGTCGGTGGAGACACCGACCGATAGTAAAAAAGAAAATCGGTCGGTGGTTACAACGACCTATAGTAAAATCGACATTGATAGTTGAATAATGTTCCCGCGCCCAGTGGCTGCCGTGCCCGGCGGGCTTGGCCCCGAGAGGAACGAATCGGGGCCGTAGCGAAGCGGAGCCCAAAGGGGACGGATAATAGCTGAAAAAAGTTCTGCTGCTGACAGCCCCAAGAAAACTGCTTTAAAAAGGCGTACAACTATTTATTAATTATTGTTTCGTTCCACTTTTTTCTTGAAAAAAAAGTGGAGCAAAAATTCAAGGCTTTCGAAAAATAGCTAAAAATGAACCTTTTTGTCGGAAATAAAAAAGCTATGCACCTGAATCAAAAAATATAAAAGCGGTAGTTAGAACCAAACGATTAATCATAAATCATCGCTTGAATTATGTTTTTATTTCTAACGCCAAAACGGTTCATTTTCTTAACGCTATTTTTCTCGGGCCATTCCCCGTAATAACGTTTAGGTATTGAATGTTTTTCACACTACGCCATCACCGGCCGTAACCATTTTTCTGCTTCCTCAATGCTCATGTCTTTGCGTTGGGCATAGTCGTGGAGTTGATCCGTATCGATTTTGCCAATGCCGAAATACTTGCTTTGCGGATGGGCAAAATACCAACCACATACCGAAGCCGCCGGATACATAGCCAAGGATTCGGTGAGGGTGATGCCGATGGTTTCGGTTACGTTCAAGAGGGAAAAAAGTTTGTACTTTTCGGTATGGTCGGGACAAGCCGGATAACCGGGTGCGGGACGAATACCTTGGTATTTTTCGCGAATTAATTCGTCCATGCTTAAGCCTTCGTCGTGGGTATAGCCCCATACCTTGGTACGCACTTCGCGGTGCACCCACTCGGTAAAGGCTTCCGCTAAACGATCGGCCAAGGCTTGCAACATGATTTTATTGTAATCGTCGTGGGCGTCGTCGAAGCGTTTTAAATGCGGTTCTATGCCTTTAATGGTAACAGCGAAAGCACCCATATAATCGTCGCGGTCGTGGGCTATATAATCGGCCAAACAATGGTTCGGCACGCCGTCGGCTTTTACACTTTGTTGGCGTAAAAAATTTAAGGTAATATTTTCTTCAGGTAAAAATACATCGTCGGTATTGGCGCGACGGGCTTTGAACAAACGCGCCACGGCATCGGCTTGCAACCACTTTTCAACAATGAGTTGATCGAGGAGTTTATTGGCATCTTGAAATAAGTGCGTGGCTTGTTCGCCTACCACCGCATCGCTTAATATGCCGGGATATTTACCATGCAGTTCCCACGTAATGAAGAAGGGCGTCCAATCGATATACGGACGAATAGTTTCCAAGGAAAAGTTTTGCCAAACTTGCAATTCAGTTTGTTGCGGTGCCGAAACCACTTGTGTTTCATCGAGCACCAAGGCGTTTTGCCGTGCCGTGTCTAAAGGATGTAAATCTTTTTTATTTTTCTTGCTCCAAAAATCGTGGCGCAACTGATTATACTCTTGCGCTATGCTTTGTAAGAACGTGCTTTTATTGTCGTTCATTAAATCGCTCACCACGGTTACACTGCGCGAAGCATCGAGTACGTGAATCACGCCATGTTCGTATTGTTCGGCAATTTTTACGGCGGTGTGAATGCGTGAGGTAGTAGCTCCACCAATCAAAAGCGGAATATTCATGTTGCGCTTTTTCATTTCAACAGCAATGTTCACCATTTCGTCGAGCGAGGGTGTGATGAGTCCCGATAAACCAATTACATCCACATTTAAGCGAATGGCTTCATCGAGAATTTTATTGGCGGGAACCATTACCCCCAGGTCAATAATTTCGTATCCATTACACGCTAATACCACGCCCACAATATTTTTTCCAATATCGTGCACATCGCCTTTTACGGTAGCAAGTAGGACTTTGGGGGCATTGCTGGCTTCTTGTTTTTCGGCTTCAATAAATGGCGTTAAATAGGCCACGCTTTTTTTCATTACGCGCGCACTCTTCACCACTTGCGGTAAGAACATTTTACCACTGCCAAATAAATCGCCCACTATGTTCATACCATCCATCAGCGGACCTTCAATAACATCTAATGGACGCGGAAAATGTTGGCGGGCTTCTTCGGTATCGGCATCAATATACTCGGTAATGCCGTGCACCAAGGCATGGGCTAAACGTTTGGCAATGGGTTCTTGTCGCCACGCATCATTCACCACATTTACTTTGCCTTTTGCTTTTACTGTTTCGGCAAACTGAATGAGTTTTTCGGTGGCTTCGTTATTATCGTTGTTCCGATTCAGAATCACGTCTTCGCACAATTGTTTGAGTTCGGGTTCTATATCGTCGAACACCGCGAGCTGTCCGGCATTTACAATACCCATATTCATACCGGCCTTGATGGCGTGGTATAAAAACACACTGTGCATGGCTTCACGCACGTGTTCATTGCCACGAAACGAAAACGACAAATTGCTCACCCCACCACTGATGCTCACCAAGGGCATTTGGGTTTTTATTTCGCGGGTGGCTTCAATAAAATCGACGCCGTAATTATTATGTTCTTCGAGCCCGGTGGCTACCGCGAAAATGTTCGGATCGAAGATGATGTCTTGTGGTTTGAAGCCTACTTGCTCGGTTAAAATTTTATAGGCTCGTGCCGAAATAGCTACTTTGCGATCTTTGCTATCGGCTTGTCCTTGTTCATCGAAGGCCATTACAATGACCGCCGCGCCATAGCGTTTGCAGGTTTTGGCTTGTTGAATGAATTTGGCTTCGCCTTCTTTCAGCGAAATAGAATTTACAATACACTTGCCTTGCACGCATTTTAATCCGGCTTCAATAATCTCGAACTTACTGCTGTCGATCATGATGGGGATGCGGGCAATATCGGGTTCGGCTTGCAAGAGGTTTAAGAAGGTGGTCATGGCATAAACGCCGTCGAGCATGGCATCGTCCATGTTCACGTCTAAAATTTGCGCACCGCTTTCCACTTGTTGACGGGCCACACTCAGGGCCTCATCGTATTTTTCTTCTTGAATGAGTCGCGCGAATTTTTTACTCCCGGTAACATTGGTGCGTTCGCCCACATTTATAAAATTCAATTCGGGACGAAGAACGAGGGGTTCTAAACCGCTCAGGTGTAAGTATTGATTCAACATATTATTGGGCGCTTAAGGTGGGTAAGGTTCTAGGTTTCAAGTCTTTAACCGCTTGGGCTATGCAACGAATATGGTCGGGGGTGGTACCACAGCAACCACCTACAATATTCACCAGTCCGGCTTTGGCCCAGTCTTCGAGAATATGTCCGGTTTGATGCGGCGCTTCATCGTATTCACCGAAGGCATTGGGTAAACCGGCATTCGGATAAGCACTCACATAGCAAGAAGCCAAGGCACTGAGCTCTTCAATATGCGGACGCATTTGGGTGGCGCCCAAGGCACAATTGAAGCCCACGCTAATGGGATTGCAATGTTCAATGGAATAATAAAACGCTTCGAGTGTTTGTCCGCTGAGTGTACGTCCACTCGCATCGGTGATGGTACCCGAAATCATAATGGGCAATTTGGGGGCTCCGTTATCGTAGGCTTCCATCACCGCGGCAATGGCAGCCTTGGCGTTGAGGGTATCAAAAATGGTTTCAATTAAAATAATATCCACGCCGCCGTCTATGAGTCCTTTAATTTGTTCGGCATAAGCGCTTTTCACTTCGTCGAAGGTAACGGCGCGGTAACCGGGATTGTTCACATCGGGGGAAAGGGAAAGGGTACGGTTGGTTGGACCGATTGCACCGGCCACAAAAATGGATTGATTGCTTTCGGGGTGCTTGGCGCGAAATTGATTCACGGCGTTGCGGGCGCATTGGGCGGCGGCCACGTTCATTTCGTAGCTCAAATCTTCCATGCCATAATCGGCCATGGAAATGCGTTGAGCGCTGAAGGTATTGGTTTCAAGAATATTGGCACCGGCTTCGAGATATTGGAGGTGAATGGCTTCAATCACATCGGGACGGGTGATGCAAAGCAAGTCGTTATTCCCTTTCAAGTCTTTATGCCATTCGGCGAAGCGGGGACCGCGGAAGTCTTCTTCACTGAGTTTATACCGTTGAATCATGGTGCCCATGGCGCCATCGATGACTAAAATTTGTTTTTCCAAACAGCTTTGTATATCCATATACTTCGATTTTAATCGAACTGTTTGACCAACGCAATAAAGAGAGGGAACTCGTTTAAAACGATGAGTATTAGTTCGATTGTTTAGTCAGGCTGAACAATAATCAAATCCGCCTGAGGGTGCAAATATACAAGGTTCGTATGAATTTTATTATTTCAAGTTTTTTATTGAAAAATTTAGGCTTTCGAAAAATAGCATTGATTCTCATAGCCGTAAAGAAAGGGCATGCCCTTTCTCTACAAACATGGGTACAGGATTGACAGAATCCGCCTGAGGCAGAACAGGATTAGCATTACCTGTTCACTGTTTGCTGAAACTGTTTACAGATTTTGTAATCCGCGTTCGGTTTTTTCCTGAGCGGCAGCGAAACCAACATCCGCGTAATCCATACATCCCTTAAAAATCCGCGTTCATGCATTCCTGAGCGGCAGCGAAACCCAATCGTTTAATCAAAAACAAAATCCCATCTAGATTAATCAACCTATATCCCAATCGTATTAAAGGTTATTTTTGCTACATATCCGCGTATGAAATTCTCGTTTTGGTTCACCTTATTGTTTGCCTATATCATTGCTGCAGTGCTGTTTTGGGGATATAGTTTGCAACGGCAAAGCCAAGAGATATACCGTTTGCAAATGAAGAATTTGCATTTGCAAGAGAAGATCATCCACGACAAAATTAAAGCAGAAGCCTTTCATATTACCCAAATGCAGGAAAGGCGTCGTAAACAATATTTAGGTGAAGGTGCCTTTAACTTAGGTATTATTTTATTGGGTTCGGCGGTGGTTTTATGGGCTTATTACAAACAACAGCGCTTGAACCGCTTGCAACAGAATTTCATGTTGAGCATCACCCACGAATTAAAAACCCCCATTGCCGGCATCAAATTGAATTTACAAACCTTGTTAAAAAGGCAATTGGAGCCTGAATTACAACGGAAATTGTTGAATTCATCGGTGTTGGAAAGCGACCGCCTAAACGATTTATGCAGTAATATCATCACGGCTACCCAATTGGAAGACCGTAAACAAGCCCTGTATTCCGATGACGTGGTGGTATCGAAATTATTGCAAGAACTGATTGATGAGCAGGTGCGACGTTTCCCGAATTTTCAGGTGAAACGCGATATCGATGAACACGACGAACCTCGTAAAGGCGATGCCTTTTTATGGCGTTTGATGTTGAGCAATTTAATTGAAAACGCCCGAAAATACTCGCCTGAAGGAGAAGCTGTGGTAGTTCGCTTGTATACACAAGCCTCGGAATGGGTATTGCAAATTGCCGACCAAGGTCCCGGTATACCCGATGAAGAAAAGAAACGCATTTTCGATAAGTTCTACCGCATGGGCGATGAACAAACCCGACTCAGTAAAGGAACC
>JBPCSZ010000088.1:0-4246 GCA_051006655.1 Chitinophagaceae bacterium | reverse complement strand
GAATATGGCCTTCGGAAACTTTTCGCTTTCCATGTAATTTTCATTGAAATGTTCTTGCATCAATTGTTTTTCGAATACAAAACTTTTAATTTGAACCACAAAGTCGAGCGAGCCTGTTGCGGCATCAAATAAACAAGCTGTGCTTTTGTTTAATGCCGTGAATGTTTCAATGGGTGTTTTTGAAATAAAATCGATGCTCGCGGTTTTGGTCATATAACGTTGCGCTTGTAATGAACTTACGCTAAATAAACCGAGGGCCAAAAAGGCGAGTGAGAGACTTGTTTTTTTCATAAAATAGTTATTGAGGTAAAGTGCAAAAATTGAGTTGAATGGTATTGCCCAAACCTAAATCGGTATCGAGGGTATAATCGCTGAAAATTCCTTTAATTGAAATCGTTTGACCTTGTTTGATTTTTTTTACGGCATCGTTGTGTCGCGGGTCAATTTGAGCAACCACCGTAGACGATGAGGTGCTTGTGCCCAATACCAACACGCTCATGTTACTATCGGCTTGTATGGTTTGAACATTCGCTTCGTTGATTAACACCAATTGATTGCGCATTTTGTTCAAGGCCGACGTGTCGGTATCTACTTTTTGCAGTAATTCACCGAGTGAGATGCTTGTATCGGGTTCTTTGTTCGAATAGTCGGTTGATTCTTTAAAATAAGCATACAGACCAAACGCAAGGGCCGATACAATTAAAATTAAGGCGATGGGGATGAGTTTTTTAAGCATGCCGTTAGTTATTAGGAGCACCTTGGTTAATCCATCGGTTTATTTGACTGAGGGTACAAGTTTCAGTTTTAGGGGCACTTTTGGGCATTGGACTATAACCGCTTTTGTGATTGATACTGCCACCGAATTGCCCATTATCAACATACGATTTGATTTTGGTATAGTTCGATAAATCGATGCCGGCCGAAGGCGACGTAGCGCCATGGCAACTTACGCATTGGTTATTGACATACGGAAGAATGTGTTGCGTATATGTCACGTTGATGGTATCGCAAGCATTAGGCCCTAAAATATTCTCTGCTTTGTCGTAATAGCAGGCACTTGGAAGAATTGTGATGCCGCCAATGAAAAGAACCGTGTATATGAATGATTTGACCATAGTAAATTAATTATTGGGTGCACCTTGGGCAATCCATTTTTCAATTTGATTGATGTTGCAATCCGATAACTTAGCCCCACCTTTTGGCATGGCCGAGAAGCCGGAAAGTTGTTTGACGCTCCCCAACAATTTTCCGTTAGTTACCTGAGTCATTGTTTGGGTATAATTTTCTAATCCAATGGCGCCCGATGGAGAAGCCCCTGAATGGCATCCTGTGCAATTGTTTTGTAAGATGGGTTGAATGTGTGCGCTAAAGGAGATTATGTTGGCGGTATCGCAACTTAAACAGGCGTTGTTTTTTGCCCCTTGATTGATCCACGTTTTAATTTTTTCAATTTGAAGGCTGCTTAGGGGCGAGGCCGGTGGACGAGGCATCCGTTTGTCGGGGTCCGTTTTAAGTAATACCTCATACAACTCACTCGATGTAGCTTTGAAGGGTTTAACTTCGGCTGTCTTCATGATGGAGGCGTAGTTACTCAAATCAACCCCGTCTTTTTTGTCGCCGGCATTGTGACAGCCACTCATATTGCAGTTGGATGTTAAAATAGGCTGGATGTCGTTAACGAAGTAAACACTATCCGCACTACAAATGGCGCTGATTTGTACATTGCCGTCTAACGCATTTAAAGGCGGATGAACACAAGCCGCGTACCCCAATAAAATTGCGAGTGAAAGAATAAATAATCGCATACGAGGAGTAAAAATAGCCATTCATACAATAGGCCGTCATAAAAATATGCTAATACCTATTGTCTGAATGAGCACGTGATTGATATTTAGGCAACTCGGCCTTCATATTTTTTTCTTCGGAAGAAGAAATAAGCACTCGCAAAAATCAATACGGAAGCAATGGGTAATGCGACATTTAATAATTGCCATTGAATTTTTTCTTTCTTGATACGCACTTTGTCGAGCAAGCGTAATTGCAAGGTTTTATTGCGCGCCACAATCAAGCCGTAATCGTCGGTGAGGTATTCCAAGGCGTTTAATATGAAGGTTTTGTTGGCGAACATTTGATCGGAATATTTGTAGTAACCACATTCCATAGGGCCTCGTTTTTCCGAGAAATCGTTGAGGAATATATCGGCATCCGATACCACAATCATGCTGTTTGTTTTTTCACATTCCGGCATAAATGTTTTCTTTAACGAATCTTGGTAAATAGACAAGAACCCCGGGTCGATGCGGTTGGTATATATCGATTTGAATTTACCTTCTAACAAAACGGCCATGGGAATATTCCGTTCACGAAACATTTCCGCTTGGGGTTTGTAACGAATACTCGCTAAGCTAATGCGCACGGGAGAAGGGCTTCGGCGACTGCGGGTAGAGGAGTGCAATAAAACAGTTTTGCTAATTTCCGGATTTACGATGGTATCGATACTACTCACATTCGAAAACATCACGGCATCCATATTGTTTACAATGGGGTGTTTTGAATCGGGAATGCTAAAAGGGAAATATAACCAAGGGAAGAGTTTTACATCGGGTTGATTGCCGGTCATACCCACGGTAATGGGAATCGGATTGGCATACATGTAATCTTCAATCAAATCGCTGTTGATGCGAGCGCCAAAGCGAAATAAGAGGTCGTCGAGATTCAAATTATAATCGATGGCTAAGGTGGCATCTTGTTTTTTCAACGAATCGATATCCAGTTTGAGTGGATCAATCATCCAAAGCACTTTCCCTCCGTTCATTACATACTGATCGATTTTGAATTTGTTTTTTTCGTCGAAGGAAACACTGGGTTTGCAAACAATCAGCGCACGATAGTTTTTCCCAATTTCAATGTTCTGGTTAATATCGATGGTGTCGATATCGTAATACCTCGACAATGTCGTAAGCATGTCGATGGTATTGATACCAATAGCTTCACCTTGTCCTTGCAAATAGGCAATTTGACGTTTCCCGGGCAAGAGTAATTGTTTAATGGCCGTGGCGAATTTGTACTCCAACAAGGATTTTGAGAGGTTCAATTTCTCGTCGGGCGTCATCGCAATATGGTTCTCCAACAAGTTAACGGCTTCTTGCTTTTGCATACCCGATACGGATGCCGCCGGGAAAATGATTTTTTCGGAATACCCGTCTTCGGCATCTTGTTGTATTTTCAAGTTGACGGGTTGAATGCCCCGTTCGGTGAGGCTTTTGAAAACGGCTTCTTTTTCTTGTTCGTTTTTGCCTTCCAGTGGACTCACATACGAAAAGCGAATTTTGGAACCGCCGTATTCTTTGAATTCATTCAATACTTCACGCGTTCCTTCGCTTAATTGCTGAAAGCCGGCGGGTAATTTTCCGGTCAAGTAAACTTCAATGGTAATATCATCTTTTAAGGAACGAAGCAATTCTTTGGTGGGTTCCGAAATGGAAAATCGTTTTTCGGCTGTTAAATCGAATCGGTGATGAAATTGACTGCCTATGATATTGACTAATAGCAGTCCAATACCCAATAATGCCAAGCGAACGGTATGTTGTTTCTTCATGAAAAATCTTTCTTTGATTAACGCCGTTTAAGCAATGAAAGCCGTGTGGCGGCCAAAAAGAGAATTAAAACGCTGATAAAATAAATCAAGTCGCGGGTGTCAAGTACGCCTTGGCTGATAGAATTATAGTGGAATTGCATGCCAAATTGACTAATAATATAATCAACGCCATCGCCCAATAAGCCTAAACGGCTAAAGGATTCAAACCCGGAATACAGCATGAAATTCACGAAAACCCCAATCAGAAAGGCGGCCACTTGGTTATTGCTGAGGGAAGAGCAAAACACGCCAACGGCCGTAAAGGCGGCACTTAAGAATAAAAGTCCAATATAAGAACCTATCAATCCGCCTGAATCGACATTACCACCCGATAAGCGATAAATGGTGAAAACATAGAGCCCTGTAGGTAAAAGGGAAAACAAAACAAAGGTGAAGGCTGCGGCATATTTTCCTAAAATAATGTCTTGTTCACGCAGGGGAAGGGTGTATAATACTTCAATGGTACCCGATTTGAATTCATCGGAAAAGCTGCGCATGGTGAGGGCAGGAAGCAAGAAAAGCATTACCCAAGGGGCAAAAAGAAAGAATTTGTCGAGTGTTGCGTACCCGAAATCGAGGATGTTTTCGTCGAAAATCCAAAGGAATAGT
>JBPCSZ010000087.1:0-3651 GCA_051006655.1 Chitinophagaceae bacterium | reverse complement strand
TGGGTCGCCCATAGGCGCAAAGGTAGTACAAGTGAGGCATGCTTATGGCATGAGTCCGGTAATGACCCAAAGTCCTTTACCGCCGGGACGCTCATTAATCCATACTTCGCCATTGCCTAACATGATACCGCGGTAATTGCTGAAGAGGTTGCACGTACAAATATCGGCGATGCGTTTTTTCAACGATGCACTCACCACGTATTGATAATTGGCCATGAATTCGGCTTTGTTTTTCAAGCTTTTGATTTTGCCGTCGGCGCCGGTCACTTTGTATGGGTAATTCACTTGCGTGCTTAACCATGTAGCGTTGCCTTCTAAAATAGCCACTTTTACTTTTTTCATATAGGCTTCCACGGCGGCATCGCTTTGTTTGGTATCGCGGTAACGCTTGGTGGGTGAACCACTGCCAATGGAGGTTAAATGCACATTGAAGGGCAAAGTGGTTTTTCCGTCGCTCCAAGTGCCTTGCAAATGGTCGGTACTGTCGCTCAATAAAGTCCCTTTAAATACGGCACTTTGTTTGCCGTTTTGCATTTCGTATAAAACCACATTCGTGCCGTTCACTTCGCCGACCAGGTTAATGCGTTTATCGTACTTCGCGTAGCAATAATTCCCGGTCAATTTTCCTTTTTCACCTAAGTAAACCGATAAGGCAATATTGGTATTGGACATCTTCCCAACATAATCGGTCCACTGATATGGAGTTAAAGCGGCTTGGGCAGAAAGGGCCATGGCGAATAAAGCCACTACGAGCAATTTGAATTGTTTCATAAAATTAAAATAGGCTGTAAAATTACAAGTAGAATTCCCCTTCGCTTCGTAGAATAAATACTACTTCATGGTTTGCATGCCTAAAGCCAAGGCACCGAAACCCATCAAAAGACTCAAGGCGGTGTACAACAAGGCTTGCAGGGTTTGCCCCGATTGTATTAGGTTAATATTTTCGAGTGAAAAAGACGAAAAGGTAGTGAAACCGCCACAAAAGCCTACTAAGAGCAATTGCCGTAAGGCTTCATGGTCCGAATTGTTTTTGCTAAACCAAGCGGCTAGGGCACCGGCAATAAAACAGCCCAATACATTACTGAGGAAGGTTCCAATGGGGTATTGACCTTGAAACCAATGCTTGGTGGCCGCATGGAGTCCCCAACGGCATAAACTACCTACGGCACCTCCTAAGGCGGTGAATAATAGCAAACGAAACATGAGAACGAAGTTATTGACTTTTGTCTTTGGTTTCAAGTTCGCGGCTCAAGAGTTCGGTGTATTTTTCCAGCAAGCCGAAATATTTTTCCTTCCAATATTGATGATCGCCTTCGGTTAATGGTCCTGTTTCAGGCCATTGGGGGTATGTGTTGTGTTTAAATTTAGCAAACTCGGGGAAGTCGGAAATTAAATCGTAATTGATGGCTTGTCCAATTTGATAAAGCACATCCACATTAAGTTGTTTTTGTTCAAAAACATCGTAAAGCCAACGGCGACTTTTGTGTATTTTTTTGCATAAAGCAGTAATGGTTAGACCACTGTCTTTAATTACTTTGCGTACATGTTCTCCGTGGTGACTCACCGAGCAAAAATGGTATCTTCAGTGTGTACTTTGTTGCTCAGATGATACACATCAACATTACACTAATGTAAAGTAGGTGTTTCGTAGGGTAAATGGTAATGGAATTCACTACAATTGGCGTACAAAAACGATGTATTTTTGGGCATCATGGCATTTGAACGAAAATCAATGGGCGAGTTAGAAGCTTTGTCGGAAGCGCAATTGGGTATCATTAAACCGTTTCAAATTAGTATTTTATTGGAAGATGTTCGGAGCATGCAAAATGTAGGTTCTGTCTTCAGAACATCCGATGCCTTGGGCTTACATACCTTGTATTTGGCCGGTTATACACCTCGGCCTCCCCATCGGGATATTCAAAAAACGGCCTTGGGCGCTACGGAAACCGTGCCTTGGGTAGGCCTCGATGATGCCTTGGTTTGTTTACAACAATTGAAGTCCGACGGGGTGCAAATTGTAGCCGTAGAACAAACGCATAATAGCACGCCCTTGCATGAATTTGTGCCTGATTTAAATAAAGCCTATGTGTTGGTTTTTGGTAACGAAGTGGATGGGGTTTCCGATGCGGTGTTGGCGATGGCCGATGCAGTGATTGAAATTCCGCAAGTGGGGGCCAAACATTCCTTGAATGTGTCGGTGAGTGCCGGCATGGTATTGTGGGAATTGGCGCGTTATCGCTTTTTAAGCATGAATCCCAAAAAAGAGTAAATTCGCTTATGCTTTATCGCCTTTTGGTATTTTATGTTGTTTTCTTTTTTGTTGGAAACGAAAATCTGATGGCCCAGCGTCGGCAATCCGATTCCATGCGGGCCAAACAGGAAGCGTATAACAAACAATTGGCCGAAGAAAAAAACAAACAAATTCGGGAACAACAACAGGCGGCAATGGCCAAGAAAAATGCCGCGGTAGTGAGTTACGACAGTTATGGCAATAAAATTGAAACCGGTAAAAGCAAAACCGGCGAAATGGTGGTTACCAAGTCGATTGTGATTCCTTCTTCCTTGAATCGCCCTTTTAGTTTAGATACCATTCAAAAGGAAGCCATCAGCATAAAGGTGGTTAAATCGAAGTATCGGGTTTATGTATATCATGGACGGAATCTGCTCACTTCGTATAAATGTGTTTTTGGTCCGAATTGTACCAAACAAAAATTAATGGAAGGCGACCGTTGTACACCCGAAGGAACGTTTACCATTTCTTTGTCGCGCGAGCACGAAAAGTGGGAGAAATTCATGCTCATCGATTACCCCAACGAGGAATCGCGCCGTTTGCACGAACAAGCCAAGAATACCGGTTTCATACCCAAAGATGCCCGTATTGGCGGGGCTGTAGGGATTCATGGTATATGGAAAAACGGCGACAATGTGATTGATTTAAAACACAATTGGACGGATGGTTGTGTTTCGTTGAAAAATAAAGATGTAGAAGAATTGGCTACCTTAATTGTGCCCGGTTCAACCCGCATTACCATTGAACGTTAAGGATGTTCAACGCTGAATTTGGTTTTAGCGTCTAAAATCCGCCCCGAAAATTTATATTTGTAGTTTATGTTCTGAATTTTTGAGGAACAGCACGACTTAGACACGACACATGAAAAAATGCATTTCGGCTTTGGCCGCACTTTGTTTCCCAATTTGGGGTATGGCTCAAGGCTATATTTCCGGCGATTTAATGATGAACGTCAACTTCTTTCAACGCGATACGAATATCAAAGCCGCCGGGAATCCGTTGTACGATAATTTTTTAAGCGGGGGTGAAGGTTGGTTAGGACTTCGCTACAACGGCAACGGTTTCAATGCCGTGGTGCGTTTTGATGGCTTTAATCACTCGAACTTGCAACAACCCAATACCGCTTTAACAGCAGCTGGTATTGGTATGTTTAGTTTAAGTAAAGAAGTAAAAGATTTAACCATTACGGCCGGTCATGTTTACGACCAAATTGGGAGTGGTATTTTGTTTCGGGCTTATGAAGATCGTGGCTTGTTGATTGATAATGCCTTGTTTGGTTTGCATTTGAAATACAAGTTCAGCAACCGCTTTATGATGAAGGGGTTTACAGGACAAAGCAAGAATTTGTTTGAACGCTACAA
>JBPCSZ010000086.1:0-7627 GCA_051006655.1 Chitinophagaceae bacterium | reverse complement strand
CCAAGTTCTGCGAAGCGTATTCGCTTCGCAGTGTTATGATGTTGCGTTTCGCAACCAGCAACATTTTTATTATCGATTGGATGTCCCATTTACATTGGTCTTTTATAGGTAAGCAATTCATATTCATAAAGATAAAACACTATTCAGGGATAGGGTATGATAATTTAAGAATTACACCGACTTACAAAGAAATTCATTTTGGTCATCATCGCCTTCCCCTCTATGCATCAAAATTGAGACGCTCCGTTTGGGTGGCAACGCTTGGTTCAGCTTTTTTGATGTTAGCGGGCGGACACGAGGGTGCGCCCCTACGGTTGGTGCACAGTACATTATATTTTCGCTACGTATAACAGTGGATGATCGTAAGGGCGAATTGCATTCACCCCCCCCCGATGATGAATGAATCGGACGATGAAAAAATAGCCTTGATTGAAGCCGGCTACCTTGTAGCGGCGGAAAGCAAGACGGGTGCCCAATAAAGCCATGCTGATGCGCTTCAAAAAAAAAGCCCCACATTACTGCAGGGCTCATTTTATTTCTTCGCGCTCAAACTGTTGCTCACACTTACTTTCCGTGGCATTGCTTGAACTTCTTCCCACTGCCGCAAGGACAAGGATCGTTGCGACCGATTTTTGGATCGAGTCGACGAATGGGTTCTGGCTTAGGGGCATCGGGTGCCAAATCGCGTTCGTTGGCACCATAATCTTCCCCTACTTCTTCAATTTCTTCTTTGTTCGCAATCATCGCACTCATGTCGGTTTTCACTTCTTCCGCTTCATGAATTTCTTGTTGCTCTTGCATTGGAATACCACAACGCACCAAGAAGGACACGATGTTTTTATTGGTTATCCCAATCATTTCTTTGAACAAATTGAAAGCTTCAAACTTATAAATCAACAAAGGATCTTTTTGTTCGAAGCTAGCCATTTGCACACTTTGCTTCAATTCGTCCATTTTACGCAAATGGGTTTTCCACGAATCGTCAATCAAGGCCAAGGTAATTTGACGCTCTAAGGCCGCAATCAATTCGCCCGATTCGGTGGCTACACTCTTACGCAAATCGGCCACTACTTGCATACCGCGAATACCATCGGTAAACGGCACGGCAATATTGGTAATTTGATCGCCGTTTTGTTGCAAAATATTGCTCAATACCGGCAAGGTATTTTCCTTAATGAAGGCTGTTTTACGCGCATAGAAATCTTTCAATTGGGCGTATAACTTTTCCGTCAAGGCATTGGCATCCATCTTCAAGAAATCGGCTTCGGCAATTTCAGGTTCAAAGGCAAAATCGCGCAAGACTTCAAAACGGAATTCTTCGAAGTTGCGATTGGCTTCAAATTGCGTGGCAATGAGGTGACAACTATCGTAGAAGGCATTGTCTAAATCGAGGGCTAAACGCTCGCCAAATAAGGCGTTGCGACGACGCGTATAAATCACTTCGCGTTGCGCATTCATAACATCATCGTATTCCAACAAACGTTTCCGAATACCGAAGTTATTTTCTTCTACTTTGGTTTGGGCCCGTTCAATGGACTTGGTAATCATGCTATGCTGAATCACGTCGCCATCTTTGTGACCGAGTTTATCCATCCAACCGCTCAACTTTTCGCTACCGAACAAACGCATTAAATCGTCTTCGAGCGAAACAAAGAATTGCGAGCTACCGGGATCGCCCTGACGACCGGCACGACCACGCAATTGCCGATCTACGCGGCGACTTTCGTGACGTTCTGTACCAATAATGGCCAAACCACCGGCGGCTTTTACTTCGGGGGCCAATTTAATATCGGTACCACGACCGGCCATATTGGTGGCAATGGTAACAGCACCTACCAAACCTGCTTCGGCTACAATTTGGGCTTCGCGGGCATGTTGCTTGGCGTTCAATACATTGTGTTGTACCTTATCGAAGGTGAGCATTTTACTTAATAACTCAGAAACCTCTACCGACGTGGTTCCCACCAATACGGCACGACCGGCGTCTTTCAAGCGTTTCACTTCTTCAATAACGGCCTTGTATTTTTCACGTTTGGTTTTGTATACCAAATCTTGTTCGTCTTTACGAATTACATTCACGTGGGTTGGAATGGTGGTTACTTCCAACTTATAAATTTGCCAGAATTCACCGGCTTCCGTTTCGGCTGTACCGGTCATACCGGCCAGCTTGTGGTACATACGGAAATAGTTCTGCAAGGTTACCGTGGCAAAAGTTTGCGTAGCGGCTTCCACATCTACATTTTCTTTGGCTTCGATGGCTTGGTGTAAACCGTCGCTGTAACGGCGACCTTCCAAAATACGACCGGTTTGTTCATCTACAATTTTCACTTTGCCGTCCATCACCACATACTCATCGTCTTTTTCGAACAAGGTATAGGCTTTGAGCAATTGTTGCATGGTATGAATGCGGTCGGCCTTCACCGAATACTCTTGTAAGAAGGCATCTTTCAAACGCACTTTTTCTTCGGGCGAATGACCACCGTTTTCAATGGCGGCTAAACCGGTTCCCAAATCGGGCATTACGAAGAAGTTCTGATCTTGGGCTTGCCCTGTAAGCAATTGAATTCCTTTGGCGGTGAGGTCAACTTGATTTTGTTTTTCGTCAATCACGAAATACAATTCACTGTCCACCTTCGGCATATTTTTTTGCTGATCGGCGAGGTAATAGTTTTCCGTTTTTTGAAGCACTTGACGGATACCCACTTCACTCAAAAACTTAATGGTTGATTTGTTTTTAGGCAAACCGCGGTGAGCGCGCAACAAGGCTAATCCGCCCCCTTCTTTATCGTCGTTGCCGGAGGTAATAAGTTTCTTGGCTTCAATTAAAAAGTTGTTCACCACTTTACGTTGGGCTTCCACCAAACGTTCAATGTGGGGTTTTAATACATGGAATTCTTGGTCTTCGCCGCGCGGCACCGGACCGGAAATAATTAAGGGGGTACGCGCATCATCAATCAATACGCTATCCACCTCATCGACCATGGCGAAATGCAATTTGCGTTGCACCATTTCGGCGGGTGTATGCACCATATTATCGCGGAGATAATCGAAACCGAATTCGTTGTTGGTACCGTACGTAATGTCGGCCAAATAGGCTTGGCGGCGGGCTTCCGAATTGGGTTGATGTTTATCGATACAATCTACCGTTAAGCCTAACCATTCAAACAAGGTGCCATTCCATTCGCTATCGCGTTTGGCCAAGTAATCGTTCACCGTTACTACGTGTACGCCTTCGCCGGTTAAACCATTCAAATAAGCGGGCAAGGTTGATACCAAGGTTTTACCTTCCCCGGTAGCCATTTCCGAAATTTTACCTTCGTGTAAATTATAGCCCCCAATCAACTGCACATCGTAATGCACCATATTCCAGGTAACTTGTCCACCGGCAGCGGTCCATGCATTCGCAAAAATGGCCTCATCGCCTTCAATGCGAATATAATTTTTAGTTTGGGCCAAGCGACGATCGAGGTCGGTTGCGGGACTACGCAATTCCGTATTGCTTGAAAAGCGGCGCGCGGCTTCTTTTACCACGGCAAAGGCTTCGGGTAAAATTTGCATCAAGGCCACTTCCAATTGTTGGTCGCGCTCCTTAATGAGCTTGTCTACCTCCTTGTAAATTTCACTTTGAACATGAATATCCGAACTGGCTTCAGCGGTCGATTTTTTCTCGGCAATTTGTTGGCTAATGCCTTGAACATGTTGTTGTATACGAGCACGGAAATCGTTGGTTTTAGCCCGAAGTGCTTCGTTGCTTAAAGCCTGATACGATTGAAAGTGATTATTGATTTCGGCAATAATCGGCTGAATTTTCTTTACATCTTTTTCCGATTTACTGCCACCGAATAGTTTCGATAAAAAATTAAACATAGTCTTGATTTTAGTCGCCGGCCTAAGGCCATTGTCTCCTTTAGGTTTTGAACGGGCTCAAAGGTCGCAAATATAAAGGGATTGGCGAAGAATTAAATATAAAAAAGGCCTGCGATGCAGACCTTTTTGAATTTTTGGTGAATTGAACTAGCGTTCGTATTCGCTGCGCATGATACCGTAGTATTGGAACGACTTTTTGCGGTAGCCTTTTTCGTAGTATTTATCGGTATCGCCGAACTCAGGAACGGTAACCCAGTCTTTGGTTTTGGTGCGGTACCAATTGTAAACAGCTACGTGGTTGTCGGCACGACGAATGGGAGCGAAGTACTGTAACGATTTCAAGGTATAGCCTTTTTGTTGCATATCGTTATCGGTGAATTCGTCTTCAGCAATCGAGCACTGGTCTTTCGTTACGGGGTTAGTCCAACGATATACCGCTACGCGATCGGGACCGGGGGTTTTGAATGCATAAAACAAGAATGTTTTTTCCTTGTACTTCCACTGAAGGAGTTGCCCTTCTTGAATTTCGCCATCAGCCAAGGTGATGTAGTTATTGTCTACAGTGTTCAACCAACGGTAAACACGAATAATGTCCTGATCTTGAGCGAAGGCTTTTGATCCAACAGAAACGAGGGCCAAAAGAGCCAAAATGCTGTAAAATGCTTTTCTCATATAGCTAATTTTCTAAGTTTCGAATTACAATGATAATGAATCAAAATGGAATAACACAATTTTTTTTAAATTTTTCCTAATACGGTAGAATTTCATGGACATTCAAAATAAAAAATAACGACAATATTGTGTTATTTACCGCAAAACGATTAAATTTAGTCCGCATTTATCGCGAATTAATAAACACATTGTTTATGAAAGAAACAAATACCTTGTTGAAGCGGGAAGTCTTATCCGCTACAAACAATCCGTATCGGGCCGAGCAAGACCCTTTGGTGTTGAAATACGGCAACCAATCGCTCCCTTTGAGTGTGAAGCGAACGCGTTCGGGTTTATCGGCCTATACCGGTGTTTGGGGCGAAAAGCAAAAAATTCATTTAATTCGTAGAACCTTGTTTGGGGTTAAGAAAACCGATTTAGATGCCTTGAATGGTTTAAGCATGGATCAGTCGGTGGATATGCTGTTGAATCCCAATCAACCCGCCATTGGTGAGCCCGTGAATTATTACGAGAATATTTACCCCGACCCGACGGGGGTTTTATTGGGCGACAGTTGGACTTTAGCGCCTTATGGCGATGCCACCACCGATTACTACCGTTATATGTCGTTCCGCGCTTGGTGGATGAAGAATATACTCGAGCAACCCATGAGCATTCTTCAGAAGATGACCCTCTTTTGGCACAATACTTTTGTAACGGAATATAATGTGGCCGGCGATAGTCGCTTATTATTCAACTACTATAGTTTATTGCGCAACAATGCTTTAGGGAATTACAAAACCTTCATTAAGGAGATTAGTAAAAACCCCATGATGTTGTTTTACCTCAATGGGCATTACAATGTTAAGAATTCGCCCGACGAAAACTATGCCCGTGAATTACAAGAATTATTTACGTTAGGCAAGGGAGCCGGATTATGGAACGAAGATGATGTAAAAGCCGCCGCTAAAGTATTAACCGGATGGCGTGTAGATACCAATACGGTTACTTCTTACTTCGACCCACCACGGCACGAAACGGTGAACAAACAATTTTCGGCTTTTTATAATAATGCAGTAATTACCGGACAAGCCGGAGCGGCCGGGGCGAATGAACTCGACGATTTATTGAACCTCATTTTTGCCAACGACCAAATGGTGGCTAAACATTTATGTCGTAAAATTTATCGCTTCTTCATTTACTATGATATTGATGCAAACATTGAAAACAATATCATTAGTGGCATGGCGCAAACCCTCATCAATAATAACTGGGAAATTATTCCCGTAATGAGTCAATTACTGAAGAGCGACCATTTTTACGATACCCTAACGATGGATTGTTTAATTAAACCACCCTTCGATTATTTCTTGGGCATGGCTAGAACCTTCGGTGTACAAATACCCGATATTCAAACCGATATTGAAGAACACCACAAAGCTTGTTATACCCTCGCTTCTTTATGTGAACAAACGGGCATGAACCCGGCCAATCCACCGAATGTTGCCGGTTGGCAGGCGTATATGCAAACGCCGTTTTATCATCAGTTATGGATAAATTCCGATACCGTACCTAAACGGATGCGGTTTACCGACCAACTGATTTCAAGCAATGGTATTTATGTTTCAGCCAATACGCGACTCAAAGCCGATGTATTGACTTTTGTGAATACGCTCGATAACCCCGGCGATCCGGATGCGTTAATCGATCAAAGCGTGAAATATTGCTTGGCATTAAACCTTTCTGCCAATTTGAAAACCAATTTCAAATCGATTTTATTGGGTACGGGTCAAACACAAAATAGTTATTGGACCAATGCGTGGAACGATTATAAAAATAATCCGGGCAACCCGACCTTCGAAGGCATAGTATCCACTCGCCTTCGCGATTTTTTCACCAAGTTGCTCCGCATGTCGGAACATCAATTAAGCTAAACCCTTGCTATTATGAAACGCAGAGACTTCTTAAAACTTAGTTCAGCCGCCACCTTAGCCTATTCCATGAATGGCATTCCCATTCACGCCTATGGTGAAAATGGTATGATGAAGACCCGAAACAGCAATGGGAAGATATTGGTTATCATTCAAATGTCGGGCGGAAACGATGGCTTGAACACCATCATCCCTATCGACAAATACAGTGAACTTTCGAATGCCCGTTCGAATATTTTAATTGACCCGCAGGCCGTATTAACTTTAAATGGACAACCCAATACGGGCTTGCATCCTGCCATGACAGGTCTTCAACAAATGTTCAACGACGGGAAAGTGAATATTGTACAAGGGGTGAGTTATCCGGATCCGAATTTCTCGCATTTCCGTGCTACCGATATTTTCTTTAGTGCCTCCGATTCGAATGTGTACGAAGAAACCGGTTGGGTAGGTCGATTCATCGATTCGCAATTCCCGGGAGCCCCACAAGCCTATCCCGACCCGAATTTCACCTCACCTTTGTCCATTCAAATTGGCACTTCGGTATCCTCTTTGTTTACCGGAGCAAATGGCTTGAATGGTTTAGCCGTTTCGAACATTTCGAATTTTTATCAAATTATTAGCGGACAAGTAGATCCGGCCCCCAATACACCGGCAGGAAATGAGTTGACCTATATTCGATTTATTTCGCAACAAACGCAAGCCTATACCCAAGCCATTCAAATTGCCGCAAACAGTGGGAATAATATGGCTACCTATCCGGCCAATAACGGATTAGCCGACCAATTAAAAATTGTGGCTCGTTTAATTTCAGGCGGCTTGCAAACACCGGTATACATGGTGAATATTGGTGGTTTCGATACCCACGATAATCAAGTTGACCAAATGGATCATTCCATTGGCCAACATGCCAACTTATTGAAGCGCTTATCGGATGCCATCGCCGCTTTCCAAGACGATTTAACTCAATTGGGCAAAGACGATTTGGTGACCGGTTGCACCTTAACTGAATTTGGACGCCGTATTAAATCGAATGGCAGTGGCGGAACCGATCACGGTTCGGGTGTGCCCATGATTTTCTTCGGAAACAAAGTAAATCCGTATGTAATCGGCAACAGTCCAAACTTACCCGCCAACGCCAATGTAAGCGATAATGTGGCCATGCAACACGACTTCCG